>NZ_JBBBEI010000010.1:0-236229 GCF_037132455.1 Huijunlia imazamoxiresistens
AATTAATATACTCATTTAAGGGTATTTAACGAGTCTTAGTGTCTCGATTATGTTTGCTCGGATTTACCTATGCTTGTTCCTCAGTTAAGAGAAACTTGCTGTTGCTTTCCAATCTTTCAAAGATCTTTGTATATTTTTAGCCCTGCGGCTAAGAACTTCTTTTTTTCCACCCCTTCATTTCTGAAGCGGGGCGCGAAGATAAGCGGCTTCTTCATTCCGTCAAAATGTTTTTTCAGAACATTTTGATTTGATTTTCAGGAAGTTAAGAGCTGTTTTTCTATCGAAGCGGGTGCAAAGATAAGAGCTTTTCGGCTACGCTGCCAAATCTTTTTTCTTAAAAACCGGCGGCTATTTTTTCACCCTTATTTTCCCCTCACCGTAAAGAACAACCGCCTCTATTTGTTTGGCGGGCCGCAAAGATACAAGCCCATCCATTACAAGCCAAGCCTTTTCTTTTCCTTCTTAACATTTTCTTTAGTTTACCCCCGTACGCCGGCCCTATCCTCCTTTCCTCCCCTGTTTACCGGAACGGCCTTTGCAGCAATTATTCCGTTGTTTTTACCTCAACCGCTTGCATATGGAAGAAACCCTGCAAAAAATACAGGCCTATGCCGACCAGGCGCATGGCGACCAGACGCGGAAATACTCCGCCGAACGCTTTATCCATCACCCCATACGGGTCATGGAAATGTGCCGCCAGTATACGGATGACCCTGCCGTGCTGGCCGCCGCCCTCCTCCACGACGTGCTCGAGGATACCCCGGTGACCAAGGCCGAGCTGCAGGCATTCCTGCTGACCGTCATGGACCCGCCCACCGCCCTGAAAACCGTACAGCTGGTGGAAGAGCTGACCGACGTCTACCTGAAAGAAAAGTATCCCTACTGGAACCGGCGCCAGCGCAAAACCCGGGAGGCGGCCCGGATCGCCAAAACCAGCGGCTCCTCCCAAACGGTCAAATACGCCGACATCATTGACAACTGCTCCGGCCTCCTCGCCAACGACCCCGAATTCGCCCCTACCTTCCTGCGCGAATGCAGCGACCTGCTGAAACGCATCCCCAGCGGCGACCGCCGCCTGTACCAGCGGGCCCGCGATTCAGTGGCCGCCTGCCTGCTCCAGGCCGGCACCCCGAGCAAACGGGGGCAAAACAACCGCTGGAAAAGAAAGAAACCCTGAACCCCTGCCCCGGCGCCCCCTTTTTCACCTGTTCGTCACCGAAAGCGAGCAGTCCCCGGGGAATGACGACAGGCATCCCAATCCCTGCCATAATAATGGTTTCAAATTTTGCTATATTGCCACACAGAGCCATATCATTTACTAAGGGATACGGAACTGGTTTACTTTATCGCGCCATATGGGGTCACTTTTAAAGAAACATACGCTTGCTTTCTTACTGGCTTATCTCCTCCTCCTCCATCGGCTGCATGCCTTTGACGGCCCGGCTACCTCTTACCTGGGTATCGAACAGGGCCTTTCCAATAATTCCGTCGTCTGCGTCTACCAGGACCATAACGGCTTTATGTGGTTCGGCACCTACGACGGCCTGAACCGCTTTGACGGCTACGAATTCACCGTCTTTAAACACCAGGTGGGCGACACTGCCTCCCTGCCGGGCAATACCATCTATTCCATTGAAGGCGACTCCAGCCACCGCCTCTGGATCGGCGCCCGCCAGGGCCTGGCGGTTTACCATCCCCTGCGGGGCTCCTTTTCCCCGGTCCGTTTTTCCGACTGGAGAAAGCTGAACAGCCTGCGGGTTTCCGGCAGCATCCAGCAGGTGAAAACGGATGCACAGGGCGATGTTTGGGTGGGCACCGAGCACCAGGGCCTGCTGCGGTTCCCCGCCGGATCACTCAACGGCATGCAGGTGCCGCTGCTGCACCGCTCTGCCAGGACCGGGGCCTACGCCGCCCGCTTTATGGAAACCCATCCGCAGAAAGGCCTCCTGTGGGTGTTCGTGGAAAACGAAGGCCTGGGACTATACGACAGCCGGCACAACGCCGTGCAGATCGTCTCCGCCGCCCAGAAAAAGATCAACGTGCTGCGGACCGACCGCCAGGGCCAGCTCTGGGTGGGCACCGACAACGGCCTGTACCGCTTTGATGCCGCTACCCGCCGCTTTTCCGCCAATTACCTGGCCGAACCGGCCCGCATCATCAACATTACTGCCGACCCCAACGGTATGCTCTGGCTGGCCTCCGACGGCAACGGCCTGCTGGCGCTGCCGCCCGGTGCCCCACAGGCCCAGCCCTACCTGGTGGCCGGCACCCGCAACCGGCTTACGAGCAACTCCCTAACCACCGTGTACCTCGACCGGCAGGGCCGCAAATGGATCGGCACGCTCCGCGGCGGCATCAACATTATCGAACCCCGGCCCAACCCGTTCAAAAGCGTTTTCTCCATCTTCGACCAGGCGGAAGAACCCGCCCGCAACTTCATCAACAGTTTTTGCGAAGCCCCGGGCGGCAACGTCTGGATCGGCACCTCGGGCGCCGGCCTGAAATACTGGGACCGCCACCGCGATACGTATACCTACTATACCCACCGGCCCCGGGACGAGCAATCGATCAGCAGCAACATCATTACCTACATGGCCCGCGACTTCGAGGGCGCCACCTGGCTGGCCACCTGGAATGGCGGCCTCAACCGCCTGCGCAAACCCGGCGGCCCCTTTGAACGGTTCGCCTGCGAAAACCCTTTTACCGGAGCCGAAGAAAAGAACGTATGGGTAGTCTATGAAGACCGCCACTGCACCCTCTGGGCCAGCACCACCAACAACGGTACCCTGTACCGGCTGAACCGCGACAGCAACCGGTTCGAACTCTTCGACCGTCGGCTGGAAAACCTGCAGTGCCTGGCGGAGGACCGCCGGGGCACCCTCTGGGGCGGCAACTACTCTTCCCTGATCCAAATTGACCGGCAAGGCAGACGCCACCGCTTTTTTACCATCGGCTACCCGGTGCGCTCCATATTGGAAGACCGGCAGGGCAACTTCTGGGTGGGCACCGACGGGGCGGGCCTGCTGCAGTTCGACCGGCAAACCGGCCGCTATACCCGCTACACCACCGCCAACGGCCTGCCGGGCAATACCATCCTCCGCATCCTGGAAAGCAACAAAGGACGCTTGTGGATCAGCACCTTTACCGGCCTGTCGCGCTTCGACCCGCAGAAAAAGGAATTCCGCACCTTTTCCCTGGCGGAAGGCGTGCCCAACAACCAGTACAACTTTAACGCGGCCGGCAAACTGAGCACGGGCGAGTTCCTGTTCGGCGGCATCCGCGGCTACACCTACTTCAACCCCGACAGCGTGGTGGACTTCGAAACCATGCCCGAGGCGCAACTGACGGGCCTGAAGATCAACAACGAGCCCATCGAACAGGACGACTCCTATATCTCCAAAAAAACCGGAGACCGCATCGTAGAGGTAACGGTGCCCTACAACCGCGCCATGATCACCCTTTCCTTCGTAGCCCTCGAATACCGGGCGCCCGGCAACATCCGCTACGCCTACTGGCTCGAGGGCTGGGACAAAGGCTGGACCGATGCCGGCAAAATCCGAACGGCCCACTACTCGCGGCTGCGGGAAGGCACCTACCTGTTCAAACTGAAACATACCAACGCCGCCGGCGTCTGGAGCGCCGAAAAAACCCTGCTGCGGGTGGTGGTGCTGCCGCCCTGGCACCGCAGCTGGTGGGCCTTCCTGCTGTACCTGCTGGCGGCGGGCCTGGCGGTGAACCAGTATTTCCGCTACACCAAAAAGCTGGAAGTGCTGGTGGCCGAACGCACCCGCGAGCTGCAACGCTCCAACGAAGACCTCCAGCAGTTTGCCCACGTAGCCTCACACGACCTGAAAGAACCGGTCCGCAAAATGAAAACCTTTACCAATTTCCTGACGGAAGCGCTGGAAGGACGGCTGAACGACCGGGAAAAGAATTACCTGCACAAGGTACACAGCGCCGTGGACCGGATGTTTATCATGATTGAAGGCGTGCTGGCCTACTCCACCATCAACGCCCAGGAGCAAACCTACGAACCGGTAAACCTGAACGAGGTGCTGAAACATATCGAGTCGGACCTGGAGGTGCTGATCCACCAAAAAGCCGCCGTCATCCAGCACGCTCCCCTGCCCGTCGTGGAAGGTGCCCCGGTGCTGCTGTACCAGTTGTTTTACAACCTGATCAACAACTCTTTGAAATTTACCAAACCCGGCCGCCCGCCGGTGATCGCCCTCTCCAGCGAAATCTTTTCCAAACAGGGCAAAGAATGGGCGCGGATCATCGTTAAGGACAACGGCATCGGCTTTGACCAGAAATACGCGGAGCGCATTTTCGGCACCTTCACCCGCCTCAATGCCAAGGACAAATTCGAAGGCACCGGCCTGGGCCTGGCCTTGTGCAAAAAGATCGTGGAACGCCATGGCGGCTCCATAGCAGCCCATTCGCAGGAAAACGAAGGCGCTGCCTTCGAGATCCTGCTGCCGCTGAAACGGCTGGAAAAAAAGTTATGAGCGCAGGAGGTTTCTAATAGGCATATTGGGTAAAAACGGTATCCAGCACCACCGCCGTGCGGAAGATGTGGCCGCCGGCACCCAGGGTGCCGTACCCGGCCTGGACCACCGCACTGTAATCGGCCGGCCCGATATTGCCGGAAGTGGGCTGGTAATTAAAATCATACAGATCGGTAAGCGTGGCCTGCACTTCCAACGTATCCAGGATCGCCTTCCCGTCGGTGCGGCAGCCCGCGGCAATGGAGATCCGGCCCGTCAGCGTGGCGGTACCAAAGGCATTATACAGGTCCTTGTCCAGGGCCGGGGCGGAAGAAACATACCGGATCAGGGAGGGCAGCTCCAGCACCAGCCGGCCCGTTTGGCAATTGCCTGATTTTATGCGCTGCAGGTTGTTGTGCAGCAGCGTGCCGATCACTTCCCGGAACGCTTGCGACGCCCGGATATCCGCCCCCAGCACCGAACCTTTCGGAAAGACGAAATTCCGCACCAGGGCCCGGCCGGAGGCATCATAGTCGAAGCCCACCTGATAGGACAGGCTGGACCGCAGTTTCGGTTCCAGGTCGGCCAGCGGCAGGTCGGACCAGTTGTAGGAGCCGCCATAATTAATCGGCTGGTGCTGCAGGAAGCTGCGTAAAAAGGCACCGGCCCGCTGCAGGCCGGAAAGCGCCAGTGCCAGCTGCAGCACGCCCATAGCGGATGTATAGGCTTTCTGATTAACGATCGCAAAGGTCCCGTCCGAC
This sequence comes from Huijunlia imazamoxiresistens, assembly GCF_037132455.1. NCBI lineage: Bacteria > Pseudomonadati > Bacteroidota > Chitinophagia > Chitinophagales > Chitinophagaceae > Huijunlia > Huijunlia imazamoxiresistens. Next base: position 5,249 of record NZ_JBBBEI010000010.1, read on the forward strand.
AAGGACGAGGATTCCCCGCTATCCACCAGGTTGTTCTTGTTGGCGTCCACCCAGGCCAGGAGCATATATTCCTTTAAGGGCAACGATCCCCCCGTCTCCAAAGTCATCTGCACGGAAGCGGTGGTACCGGAAAGGCTGCCCTCCCCATACACCTCCTGGTGGCCGCTTTCCGCGGAGGCGAAGCGAACCTTTACATAGGGCAGCAGGGCCGGATCGGACACGGAGATCTCCGCGCCGGCATAGGCCGTGGCATTGTCGCGGGTGCCCATCAAAATGCGCCGGTCCGCATTGCCGTCCGTACCGGCATTGCCGCCCCCTCCTTTTTGCAAAAAATTCAGCTCTTTGCCGGAAGCAAACTGCTCCGACCAGAATTTCGTGATAGCCACCGTACCCGAAGGGGGTTTGGCGTTTTCCTCACCGGGCTTCCGGCAGGCAACCCACAGAAGGCAGATCAAAACAAGCGGCAGGGACATACCTGGGTTAGACGTGCGTATCAAGGGACTAATTTTAAAACGTTTGTGGTAAAAAAACCGTTTGCTTTTTTAGGGCGGGATTGCAATAGAAGGAACAAGGGATCGATGGGAACAGGAAGACAGGGCCGGCGCCTTCGCCACAGCCTCTGCAAGTATACACAAAAAACAGGGCCTTGTCAAGATGCCCGCCGGAAAGCAAAAAGGGAAGAGGCCGTGGCACTCTTCCCTTTCTCCCTGGAAAAAATGATGTTTATTCTGTGGGGTTGTTGAGGATCTGCTGTGCAATGGTTTTTTTCAGGTTCATTTCCGGCAGGTTGCCCGGGTTCGAAAAAAAGCGGGGCGTGGCAAACTGAACGAAATTATGCAGGAAGGTGAAGTGGTCGCCGGCCAGGGTACGCACCTCGCCGTCATGGGGAAAGACCGTATATACATTGACAAACTGGAGGTCGGGAAGGCCCAGGTCGATAGACTCCACTGTATAGGAAATCTTATGCCCTTTCCCTTCGTAAGGAACACTGATCGTCTTTACATTTTTCATGGTCAATCGTTTGCCCGGTAAGTTACCGCTTTTCCAGTGAAGCACCACTTGGGGAAAGAGGGAATTAGTTAATTGGTTCATTGGTTCATTGGTTCATTGGGCAGGGGGAACAGTCCTTAAAAGAAAAGGGTTCAGAACCTTTAAAAAGTTTCGAACCCTTGGTCGCAGGAATTTTCCCTGCAACAAAACTATTTCTGCCTAATGCCCAATGAACCAATTAACCAATGAACCAATGAACCAATGAACCAATTCCTACTTACTGGAGAAGTCCCTTAAATGCCGGCAGCAGGTAGTCTTCCAGTTCCTTGAAGGGAATAAACAGCGTGATCTCACCCAGGGCGTAGGGAGCGATCTGGTAAGGAATGTAATTGAAGCCGATGCCTTTGGCCGTTACAAAAAAGTTGTCGGTGGGTTTCAGGTGATTGGAAAACAATCCTCCTGCGGTGAGGGAGTCCTGCGGGTTGAGCCGGTAGCGTTCGCGGAAGCTTTTTTCCAGCAGTCCCTCCAGCTTTTCGCACCCAAACCGGCTCAGGATGTCGGTCAGGGCCAGGGTCTTTTTCCTCATAAGGTCCACCACGGCGTAGGTGGTGCCGTAATTGCTGTGCGCCCCGCCCACGTAGGAATAATTGATGCGCGCCAGGGTCACCAGCCGGGGCGACTGGTAGACAAATACCAGCCGGTCGGAAACCGTCATGTTGTAGGGTGCGCCGGCCACACTGGGACCCGGCCGTGTTCCTTTGTTGTACTCATCGAGGTAACCGGCCAGGAACGAACGCTTTTCCTTCAGGAACCATTCACCGATCTCCTCCTGCTTGTCGGAGCCGCTGCAGAACGACTGCCGGATCACCTCCTTCATAAAATTTTCCATCGGCCCGTTGCCCAGGGGCCAGACCGATGCCGCCTCGAACAGGGCGCCGGGCACATCCTGCTGGTCCGGCTTTACCGAGCCGGTGGTATAGACGTAGGTGCAGCCGACCGGCGCTTTCATTTCCACGGCCAGGAACGAAGACGACAGGCTGTCGCCGGTTTTTTTCCAAAACCCGGCCGCCCCCGATGAGGTTAAAGAAATGGTAAATTCCTCCGTGGGCCGTCCGCCGGTGAAGCTGGCCAGCCGGATATTGTCGGTGCCGGCCAGCGACTGGCCGAAAAAATAAATGGGTTGCTGGCGGGCATTGTAGTAATAAAAGCCCAGGTAATGGTTGCCTGCTTTGTGCAGGTGCAGGGTCACCGGGAAGCGATCGATATTGCCCGCCAGCATTTTATACCAGCCGGAAGGTGCCGCTGTTTGGGAAAATCCGTAAAAGCAGGTAAGTAAAAAGAAAAGCGTAAAGATTCCTTTCATGTCTTGGTTCGTTTGGAAGGTGAATAAATATAATTCATTTGTCCTTTTACACGAAGGGGCGGAAGCTGCTTTCCTAAAGATGTAGGCAGTACTGTTGGTTTTCACCGGTGCAAACGGATAAGGCCCGGGGAGTGGTTACCAGGAAGGCCGGAATGGGTGGCATAACTTTTTTTTCAGAGCGTGGCGGCCTTTGGACGATAAAGATAAAAAGACCGTTCCAGCCATCCTCCTGGCGGCCGGGTAAGGAAAAGCGCCGCTCGCCTGCCTATCGTTCAGGGGTAAGCGGAAACATTTGAGGAGGATGCCTTCCCCAATTTTGAAAACCGGAAAGGGCGGGCCGCGAAAAGCAGGGACATGAAAAAAGCCGGTCGGCAACCAGCTTTTTTCAGGGTACTATATGGCGATGATCGAAGCGTCGCTATTTTGTCTTCAGCTCGGCTTCGGTCACGTATTGCTTGTGGCCTTTTTTATCCACCCAGTAATACCGCGATTGTCCGTCAATATAGATGGTTTCGCCGCTCGGTCCGGCTTTGCCGTCCACCGTTTTGTCCAAAACCTTGGAGGCGCCTTTGGAGGTCACCTCGGCCGTTTTATGGGCCGCCTTCTTTGCACCTTTCTTGATTCCCTTACCGGCATCCTTTACCTCTTCTTTCACCTTTTCCTGCGCCGAGGCCCCGGAAGAGAGCCCCAGGAACAAGGCGAACAATCCTGCACTGATGATCTTTTTCATAACAACAAGGTTTAGTGATGATTAAAAAGCTCTGTTTTTTTATATCTGTGAATCCTCTCCTTCTAAAATAGTGCCAGTAGCAGAGCAAACCGTCCCAAAAAGGAAAAGCCGGCAACCGCCGGCTCTCCTAAAAAACACACGCTATGACAGGTAACCCGGGGTTCACTTCTGCGAAACCTCGGCGGGGCGCAGCGTGGGATAGGTAATGCCCAGCTGCTCCAGGTACGTTTTGTATTTGTCGGGGTTATAATAAAAGGCCTTCATCCGGGGCCGGTACTCTTCCATGATGCCCTTGTTCAGCTCGATGGCGGGCTTGTCGGTGGCCGAGATCAGCGGGATGTATTTCGTTTCTTTTGTCTGCACCTTGTCGAAATAATCCTTGGCGGCGGTCAGCACTTCGGGCTTCAGGAACATGTCCAGCAGGGTCATGGCCTCGGCCTTGGCGCCGGCGGTAGCACCTTTGTGGGCGATGGGGGTAGCCATCGAAATGGCGTTGGCCCAGTGGTGGCCCGGCAGGCCGGGGATGTTGGAGGGAAAGCGCAGCACTACGGTGGGCACGGTCCAAGAGATGTCGGCGATATCGTCCGAGCCGCCGCCCATGGAGAATTTTACGGGCGTGCCGATGGTATCCACTTTGGAATCCAGGCCGTCGATGGGGCGGCCGCGGCCGTCCGTTTTGGGGGCGCCAACTTCTTTCTGCACCGCCCGGGCCAGGGTCTGGTCATCGGCGCTCCACTGCGGCAGGCCTACGGCCTTGATGTTTTCGTACATAGTCTCGGCGATGGGCTTGTTGAAATGTCCCGGCCAGGCGCTGCCCAGCACGGTATACGACATCTTGGTGCCGGTCATCATGGCCGCTCCCTTGGCGATGTTGACGGCGTCGTCGTACATCTGCTTGATCTTGGGATAGGTGCGTTCGCGGAAGTAGTACCAGACAGCCGATTTGGAAGGCACCACGTTGGGCTGGTCGCCGCCGTCGGTCACCACGTAGTGCGACCGCTGGGTGGGTTCCAGGTGCTCGCGGTGGTAGTTCCAGCCTACGTTCATCAGCTCCACGGCATCCAGGGCGCTTTTGCCGCGCCAGGGGGCGCCGCCGGCATGGGCCGCCTCGCCGTCGAAGGAGAATTTCACCGACACCAGGCCGTTGCCGCCGCCATCGCCATACGATACGCCCAGGTTGCTGGCCACGTGGGTAAAGATGCAGGCGTCCACGTTCTTGAAGTAGCCGTCGCGGACATAATAGGCCTTGGTGCCCAGCTGCTCCTCGGCTACGCCGGGCCAGAGCACCAGGGTGCCGGGAATGCCTTCCCGCTCCATGACCTTTTTCAAGGCCAGCACGGCGGTGATGTTCAGGGGCAGGCCGCCGTTATGGCCTTCGCCATGGCCGGGGGCGCCTTCGATGATGGGGTCGTGGTAGGCCACGCCGGGTTTCTGGGAGGCTTTGGGGATACAGTCGATATCGCTGCCCACGGCAATCACCGGTTTGCCCGAGCCCCATTTGGCGGTCCAGGCGGTGGGGATACCCGCCATGCCCATCTCGATGGTAAAGCCGTTCTTTTTCAGGATATCGGTCAGGTAGCGGGAGGTTTCGCTTTCCTGGAAGCCCAGCTCGCCATAGCTGAACACCATGTCCACCATCTGCTGGGTCAGCACTTTCTGGTTTTCAATCTCGGCCATCAGCTCCAGCTTCAGCGCCTTCAGCTTGGCGGCGGAAACTTTCGGGGGTTCTTTCTTCCCGGGGGGATCTCCGGGACCACCGGCCAGGGCCGCTACAGGAACCACGGTATTCAGTCCCAGCAGCACTGCGGCGCCCACGCCCAGCAGCCTGCGGCTGATTGCTTTTCTTTCATTCATAACAGTAATTTTTTGAGGTGACTCTTTTGGGAAAAAGGAATTGGTTAATTGGTTAATTGGGGTATTAGGAAGGGCGGAAACGGTTCTAAACTCAGAAACTCAGAAACATAGGAACCCAGGAACTTTCTCCGAACTCGTAAACTCAGTTTTATTCGCACATCATCCCAATCGGGGCTCCGTCCGGCATGGAAACCGGCGTTCCGGGCAGGGGTTCGGCGGGGTTCATTTCAAAGTTCTTGATCTGCGCCACTGCAAAGGCGTAATGGGCCTGCCAGTCCTTGCCTTTGGCGGTGGTGGCCGACAGCCATTGCTCCAGCTCTTTCACCTTCTGGCCGGCGATGGCACGAACCTGGGGCGCCGCATCCTTGTTGGCCGACAGGCTCACCAGCTGTTGCAGCAGGCGGATGTTCACGGCCCGGCTAATCTCGCCGGCATAGCCGTCCTTCTCCCCTTTCTTCCAGGTGGCGGCGACCATGCGGTCGATGAGGTCGTTTAGGGAAGGCTGTTCGGGGTGCAGGGCGTGGTGGCCGAGGATGCGGGCCGCCCGCTGGGGGTCGAGGATGAGGCCGAAGGTCATGCCGGCAGCGGCATCTGCCGGCGACAGCGGGTCGAAGGTCATGCCCGTGAAGCCCTTAAAGGTTTCCCGTTCGTTCTTGTTGTAGCCGAAGGGTCGCGGCGGGATCAGGTCCACTACTTTGGACGGCAGGGCCAGCGCTTCGGGCTGCACCGCCGCCATCAGGGCGTCGAGGGCCCGGTACTGCTCCTTAGCCGGCACCAGCAGGTTGGGCTTCTGGCCGTCGCCGCGGAGGGCGTAGGTGTAGTCCACGCCGCCCAGCACCTTGGCGGCTGCCTCCACCTGGTAGCGGTGGAAGAAATACATCGGCACCAGCACTTCTTCAAGGGTGGCTAACGGGGCGCCGGTGGGGATCTTTTTTTCCGAAAAGCCGTTGAGCACCACGGAGCGGACCTTCATCACCTCGTTGAGCTCGTCCACGGCGTTTTTACCGTTGTCCCAGAGGTGGGTATTGGGGTGGGCGCTGCTGGTGGGGCGGGCGTCCTGGTCGGTCAGGAAGCGGAGGCCTTTTTTCATATAAGCCTGCACCAGGCCTTCCAGCTCCTTTTTCTCGTCGGTTTTTTGGGGAAACTGGCGGTAGGCCAGGGTGACGGCCACCTTGTCCCAGTCGCCGATGCCCTTGGCATAGGCGTCGGACAGGTCCACCTGGTTGTTCTTGCCCAGCTTCGCCTGCGGGTGGGGGTAGTCCATTACGGAGGCGCGGTCGGTGGTGGAGGCGATGTAGTTGTGCGGCAGGCCCAGGGTATGCCCTACTTCGTGGGCCGCCAGCTGGCGCATGCGCTGCATACACATTTCCACGATCTGGGGCGAGAGCGGCTTGCCGTCCTCGAAGTCGGCCAGCAGGCCCTGGGCGATGAGGAAGTCCTGGCGCACCCGCAGCGAGCCGAGGGTGACCTTGCCCTTGATGATCTCGCCGGTGCGGGGGTCGGTGATGCCGCCGCCGTACGACCAGCCGCGGGTGGAGCGGTGCACCCACTGCACGAGGTTATAGCGGATATCCATAGGGTCGGCATCCGGCGGCAGCAGCTTTACCTGGAAGGCGTTTTTGAAGCCGGCGGCCTCAAACGCCTCGTTCCACCAGGCCGTGCCTTCCACCAGGGCGCTGCGGATGGGTTCGGGCGTGCCGGGATCCACGTAATACACAATAGGTTTTACGGCTTCGCTGACGGCGGCGTTGGGGTCTTTCTTTTCCAGGCGGTGGCGGCGGACAAAGCGCTTTTCAATGGGTTCGCTTACCGGGGTGGCATAGTCGAAATAGCTGATGCTGCCGATGCCGGCGCGGGGGTCGAAGGCGCGGGGCTTGTATTGGTTGTCGGGCAGCTGCACAAAGGAAAAGTGCTGCCGCAGGGTAACGGCGCCCGGCGTGGGCACCACCTCGCGCAGGTAGGTGCCGGCGCCCTCGCCGGTGAGGGTGGTGGTCACCTCCACCTCGGTGTTCAGGGGAAAGTTCTTGGTATAGGGCAGGTAAAAGGCGCAGCGCTGGGGATCGATGCGGTACACGCCCTGCTTGGCCCGGCTGATGGCCGCCGCCGCCCCTACGGCATCCTGCTGCAGGAAGAAGGCGGTGGCGTCCACCAGCACGCGGCCCGGCTCGTCGGCTGCCACCTCGAAGCCGGCCAGCACCGAGTGGGCAAAGGACTCTTCCACCGCCCGCTTTTCCATTTCGTTGTCGGTGGTGGCGCGGTAGTCGTAGTTCTGTTCGGTCATCAGCACCTTGTTGCCCGAGCGCTGGAATTTTACCACGTGGGAAGGCCCCATTTTGCCGCGGTCCAGGCCAATGTCGTTGGAGCCTACGCCGGCGGAAAGAGAAGCAAAATAGAGGATCTCGGTATCCAGCTTGTCGATTTCGAGGAACAGCCGTCCTTTCTTCGCATCCCAGTACATGGGGATAAAGCCGGGCAGGTGCTGCATGCCCGCGGTAGCGGCAGTTATGGAAGTGGCCTGTGCCTTTGCTTCGGCCGGCGCTTTTGCCTGCTGCGCCAGCACGGGGGAAAGGGAAACGGGAAGAAGGAAAAAGGGAACGATCTTTTTTATCATGTAACGATTTTTAGGGTCAGTGGTCAATGGTCATTAGTCAATGGTCAGTGGCTCTTTCCCACCGGCTTCACCGCTCCTCCTGCCGGGAACGGCCGGAGTTTGGCGCACAAGCCGCAGTGCCCTGGAGCGGTAGCAGCATCGGTGGTTTTCTCAATCATTTTTGCATATTGCCAATGGCCTATTGCTTATTTGGTTATCAGCAGCTTATTGGTCAGGATCTCGTTGTTGGGCAGGGGAAAGATATAGGCGGCGTTGGAGGGTGCTACCGCGGGCGATGACAGGCTGCTGCTGCCCTTGGCCGGGATAGTCAGCAGGTTGCGCAGCAGGTCGTTGGAGCGGAAACCCTCGCCCAGCAGCTCGATGCGGCGCTCTTCCCAGATGGTCTGCACCAGGTCGGCGGACAGGGCCGTCTTCTGGGCCGGGAACACGTAGGAGGCATCGGAGCGGTGGCGAACGGCATTCAGCAGGTCGGTGGCCAGCGGCAGGTTGTTGGTCTTGGCCAGCGCCTCGGCATAGTTCAGCAGCACCTCGGCATACCGGATCACGGGCACATAGTCGGTATACGGGGCGGGCTTGTTGTACTTTTTCAAAAAGGTGGCCCCGCTGGCAACGGTCAGGAAGCCGCGGCGGCTGTCGGTGGCCCGCCAGCCGGTATTGCCCATGATGCCGGAGGGGTTCAGGCTGTATTCGGCATTGCCGTTCGGGGCGGCATTGAAGATATAGCCCAGGGAGTTCTGGCCGGTAGAGGAGTTCAGGTCGGTCATAGGCAGGGAAAAGATGGATTCGGTGCTGGTATAGTTGGAGGCAAAGATCGCCTGGATGTCGGTAGCCAACTGGTGGGCCACGCCTGCAGGCGCTTTATAGGGTGCCGTGGCCGGAACGATCTTGCGGGCTTCCTCGATCACTTTGTCGTAGAGGCCCATGTTGAGGTACACCCGGGTCTTCAGGGCGATGGCGGCATTCTTATGCGCCCGGCTGGCGTTCAGCAGGTCGGAGGTATAATTTGCGGGCAGGGCGGCTTCGGCCTCGTCCAGGTCCTTGAGGATCTGCGCATATACTTCGGCGACAGAGCTGCGGGCCAGGTCGTTGTGGGCGGTGGAGGTCTCTCCTGCCAGGCGCAGCGGCAGGCCGGCCGAGGAGCCCCCGTCCTTTACATAGGGCTGGGCATACAGGGTAACCAGGGTGAAGTAGCTCAGGCCGCGTAAAAATTTCCCTTCGGCCGCGAATTGGGTGGCCAGGGCAGGCGTCACCTTGGCGTTGTTGGCGGCCAGCCCGTCGAGGAAGACGTTGATGGCGTTGATGGCGCCGTAGGCGGCGGTCCACAGGTTCTGCACCTCGTTGGAGCTGGAGTTGAGGGTGTGGCTCCAGCTGTCGTAGCCGGTAAAGATGTTGGCGGTGCGGTTGAGGAATTCCTCGCCCCGGAACTCGCCGTACATCACGTACTTGCCGCCGTAAAACTGCGGGTCCTTCACCTTGGTGTACATGCCGTTCACCAGTCCCAGCACCCGCTCGGGGGTGGAAAAGGCCGTGGCGTCGAGGATCGAGGTTTCGGGCGCCGGGTTCAGCATTTCGGATTCTTTTTTACAGGAAGCCAGCGCAGCCGCCAGCACCAGGCTGATACCTAAACTTTTTATGGAGAGCGTTTTCATGTCTGATGTTTTTGTGTTGGAAGGAGTTTTTCGGGAAATCGGACAGGTGTTGCCCACCTGTCCGATTTTTTTATTGGAGGACCATTCACTCTTAGAAACCTACGTTCAGGCCGAAGGTGAAGGTGCGGCCCTGGGGAGCGGAGTTCTTGTCCACGCCGGGGGTCAGGTTCGAGTTGCCGTTGGAGGAGATCTCGGGGTCGGAGCCGCTATAATTGGTCAGCATAAAGGCGTTGAACACCTGGGCGTATACCCGTACCGAGCTGAGGCCTGCCCGGGCAATCAGGTCCGTCGGAAGGCGGTAACCCAGCGAGGTGGTTTTGAGCTTCAGGAAGTCGGCCTTTTCCACGTTGGCCGAGATGGGCCAGGAAGAACCGTTCGACAGCAGGTCGCCGTACACTACGCGGGGCACGTCGGTCACCTGGCCGGGGGTGGTCCAGCGGTCAAGCACCTCGGTGCTGTTGTTCCAAAACCGCTGGTCGCGCAGGGTGGCCCGGGTGCCGTTCTGGATAAAGTTGCCACCGGAGAAGGTGAAGCTCAGGTTCAGGTCGAAGTTGCCCCAGTTCAGCGAGTTGTTGAAACCGCCGTACCAGGTGGGCAGGGCGTTGCCGAGGATGTAGAAGTCTTCGGCGGTGATGGCCGGGGCCGGCTTGCCGTCGAGGTAGGTCCAGCGGCTGCCGCCAGCGGGAACGGCATGGCTGTACTGCACCTGCTCCCCTGCCTTGTTGACAAAGATTCGCTGGCCGGTAGCTGGGTTCACGCCGTTGGTCTTGGCACCGTAGAGGCTGCCTACCGAGTAGCCCACGCGGGTGATGTTGGAGGTTTCGGCAGCGGTGGAAGTAGAGCCCACGATGTCGAGGTTGCCGCCGGCCAGCTCGGTTACCCGGTTCTTGATGGTGGTGAAGTTGATCGAGGGGGTCCAGGAGAACCTTCCCTTCTTCACGGCCGTGCCGCTGAGCGCGAATTCATAGCCGCGGTTGTACATCGAGCCCACGTTCACCAGGATGCCGTTGTCGGGAATGCCCTTGGAAGGTGCCTGGGGCGCATTAAGGATCAGGCCGTTGATGTTGTTGTTAAAATAAGTGGCCTCTGCCTGCACCTTGCCGCGAAACAGGCCCAGGTCCACGCCGATGTTGGTCTGGTCGGAAGTTTCCCAGCCCAGGTCGGGGTTGCCGGCCTGCGAAAAGTTCCAGGTAGCGGCATTGCCGTAAAGCGAGGAGTTGTAGAGCATCAGCGAAGCGTACTGGTTGGTCAGGTTGCCGTTGCCTACCCGGCCCCAGGAAGCCCGCAGCCGCACGTTGTTGGCGATGTCATACAGGGACGAGCTTTTGTAAAAGTCTTCCGACGACAGGGCCCATCCGCCCGAGATGCCGCCGAAGTTGCCGTATTTCTTACCCGATCCCAGGGCGCTGTTGCCGTCGCGGCGGAAGTTGATGGTAAAGAAATACTTGCTGCGGAAGTCGTACGACAGGCGCGAGAAGGCCGAGGCGTAGGCTTTATCCGAGATGAGGTTGTTGGTGATGGGCGTGATGCGGCCGTAAGAGCCTTCGTAGTCGTCAAAGAACAGGTCGGACGCCTGGGTGCGGGAAGCGCCCCAGCGGGTGTTGTGGAACGACTGCACGTCATAGCCGGCCAGCAGCGACAGGTTGTGGGTATTGGCGAATTTCTTCGAGTAGCCCAGGGTGTTGGTCCAGTTCCAGCTGTTGAAGCGCGAGGCCACGTTGGTGGCGGTACCGCCGTTGGCAAAGCCGGGCCCGTGGACGGGGCTGTTGAACAGCTTATTCTCCACCTGCAGCAGGTCCAGGCCGTAGCTGGTCTTGAACTCGAGGCCCTTCAGCAGCTTGGCGGTGGCCCCGAAGGTACCCAGGATGCGGTCGTTCTCGGAGGTATATCGGTCCAGTTCGAGCAGGGGTACGGGATTGTAAAAGTTGCTCACCACCCGGTTGTTGCCCATGCCCATGGTATTGGCGCTGCTGATGTTGTAGGTGCCGTCGGGGTTGTAGGGCGACACATTGGGGGCGGTCAGCCAGGCCAGGCGGGCCACGCCGTTCAGCTGGAAGGCGTTGCCGCTCAGCGAGCCGGTATTGGGCGAGGCGTTGTAGCTGTTGTTGTAGCTGACGTTGCCCGAGAGGCTCAGCCAGTCGTTGGCTTTATGGTTGACATTGAAGCGGACGGTCTTGCGCTGGAAGTTGTTGGTCTTGATAAAGCCGTCCTGGTTGCTGTAGTTCAGCGAGAAGTAGTAGGTGGTGGCTTCCGAGCCGCCCGAGATGCCCAGGCTGTGGTTGTGCGCCACGCCGGTGCGGTACACCTGGTCGTACCAGTTGGTATTGACGATGTTGCTGTCGGCATCGTAGGTGGGGAAGAACAGGGCCGAGGCCACGCTGGCGTTGTTTTCGTTGCCGGTGAGGATTTTGGAGTTGAGCACCGCTTCGTTCTTGATCATCATGAACTGCTCGGCGTTCAGCATCTTGGGCAGGCGGATGGGTTTGGTCACCCCTACCCAGCCTTCGTAGGTCACCTTGGCGCGGCCGCTCTTTCCTTTTTTAGTGGTAATCAGCAGCACGCCGGCAGCGGCCCGCGAGCCGTAGATGGAGGTGGAGGCCGCGTCTTTCAGCACGCTGATCGACTCGATGTCGGCGGGGTTGATATCGCCCAAGGGGTTGTTGGTCACCGTGGCGTTGGCCGATACTTCGCCGGTATTGATGGGAACGCCATCTACCACCACCAGGGGGTACGAGCTCAGGGAGATGGAGTTGATGCCGCGGATGCGGATGACGGGGGCGTTGTTCAGTACGCCGTTGGGCTGGGTAATGTTGACGCCGGCCGCCCGCCCGGCCAGGGCCTGGTCAAAGCTCTGCACGGCGGCATCCTTTAATTTATCCCCCGAAACGGAGGCGGCCGAGCCGGTAAATTCTTTTTTCGACTGGGTGCCGTAGCCGACTACCATCACTTCACTCAGGGACGCTTCGGCGGCGCCCAGCACCACGGCCAGGGCGCCGGATTTGCCTTTCAGCGGCACTTCTTTGGCCTTAAAGCCTACGGAGGAAAAGATCAGCACGGCATTATCGGCGCATTTGACCGAAAAGCCGCCCTGGGCGTCGGTGGTGGTGGCGATATTCGATCCTTTTACCAGTACCGTTACGCCGGCCAGCGCTTCGCCTTTTTCATCGGTCACTTTACCGCCAATGGTCACGGGCGGCAGGTTGTGGGCGACAGCCCCGGTGGAAGGGCCGTCTATTTCCCCGGCATTTACCTGCAGGCACGCCGTCAACAGGAACAGGGCGGTCAGTTTCATACATCGGTGGGTTGTGGAGGGAAGCTGCTGCCGCATGCCTTTACCATCCTTAGAAATTCGCATTTTTTCTCGTGCTTTGGGTTTAGGGTTAAACATTGGGTTTGGTCAGGGAATGCCCGGCCGGAGCGGAAACAGGGTTCCGCCGGGATCGTTCCGACTGCCAGGTTCCCACCTGGCGCTTCCGTATGGCTGAATGATGCTTTTTATTTGATGCCCGGTCCTTCATCGCCCAGCAGGCGCTTCAGGAGGGTCTTTGTTTCATCCCGCAACCGCAGGGCCGCCGCGCTTTGTTCGTCTTCGAACAGGGGCGGCCTGTTTTCGTAAGAAGCGTACCAGGTTTCCACCAGCCGGCGTTCGGCCTCGGTACACCTGCCGCTGCGGTATTTTTCCAGGATGTCAGCGGTGATTCGGTTGTCCACTTCTTCTTCTTTTTAAGGGTAAGCGTATGTAAAGAACAAATATTGATTCCTAATATCCGTGTCCTTTTATAGTTAAACGATCTTAAAATTCTTGACCGCCATTATATTTTTAAACTTTTTTTAGAAAAAACAATGTCGTAACTTTGATTGTCAACAATACACTTTAAATGTAAAATTTTTTAATCCGATGGCCGATCTTAAGAAATGTACCGACAGTGAAATTTTTGGATTGCTGAAAATGGGCGATATGGAAGCATTTGACACCATCTATGACCGTTACTTCATTTCCCTGCTGAACGCGGCGTTCAAGCGGTTGCGTTCGCGGGAGGATGCCCGCGAGGTGGTGCAGGATGTATTTGTACAATTATATATGAAGAGAGAGCAGATCGGGCACACCCAGAACCTGCCGGCCTACCTGCACACGCTGCTGCGCAACCGGATCATCGACCGCTTTCGCGAGGAGCTTTCGCGCAAGAAGCGCCACGACCGGCTGAAGACGATCCATCCTTCCGTGGTGAACGAGGAGCACGAGGCAGAGATCGACGTCAAGTTGTTGCAGGAGGAAGTAAAAGGAGTGATCGACGGGTTGCCCCAAAAATGCCGCGAGGTGTTTGTGCTGAGCCGGGTCAACCATTTGTCGCACCACGCCATTGCCGAAAAGCTGAAGATATCGGTGAGCACGGTGGAAAAGCACATGGGCAAGGCGCTGCGGATCATGCGGGAGCGGATCGGCACCTACCAGCTCAGCCGCGCCGTGGTGGCGGGGGGCATGCTGATCACCGACCTGTATGCCTGTTTTCACCCGGCAGCATGAACATTTAAAGAATTTAGGGGCATAAAAAAAGCCCGCTTTTCAGCAGGCTTTCATCAATAGGTTTTTCCGCTCAAAGATCATCGTAATTGCCAACCTGGCGGTAAAAGGATTTCCGGCCTTTTTCCTCCCGGCTTGCTTCCCTGCGGGAAGTAGACGCAGGCTGCTCCTGGCGGGAAAGCTCCCGGGAGCGCTCGCTCCTTTCGCGTACTCGGGAAGGTTCGGATCCTGTTCTTTCCGGGCTGGGGATTCTTTCGTGCGCCGCACGTACAGACAATTGTTGTTGCGTGTTCATATGGTTTTACCGTTTAGTGAATGGATAAGGTGATAAGTTCCGGCTATGGCCGCCGGGCCCTCGTGGAATGGGCCTGCAAGTAACCATAATTCTTCCGATCCGGTACGCTCAGCAGTTTATATTAAATAATCTTTATGTTAATGCCCTTTAGCACCACCGGGCTCACGTGTTGCAAAACCTTGCAGCCATATTCGAAATTAAAATAAATTATAAAGAACTAGAAGTAAAGCGACTTAAAAACAAAAGAGCCAAGCGTTTTCCCGTAGCCCGGCCTACCCATCCGGTACCCCAACCCTTACGGCTCAGTCCGCTAAAAAGCGGAAGCCCTTCCGCCTCCTGCCGGGGCAGGGAGCAAAAGGGCTTCCGCAAAACAGATGCAAACGAACGCGCTTCCTTAATGCACCTTCTCTTCCACATAGGCCGGGGCCAGCCCCAGCGTGCTGTTGGTCCAGGAGCGCACTTCCTGGCAAAGGGCGGCATCCTGCGCCAGCGACTTGCCATAGGACGGGATCATCTGCGACAGTTTTTTGTTCCATTCGGGCGAGGCGAGGCGTTGCGGGAAGCAGCGCTTCAGCAGCGTCAGCATAATGGAAACGGCAGTGGAGGCGCCGGGAGAGGCTCCCAGCAGGGCGGCTATGGAGCCATCGGCCGCACTCACCACCTCGGTGCCAAACTCCAGTACCCCCCCGTGCTCGGGGTGCTTCTTGATCACCTGCACGCGTTGACCGGCAACTTCCAGGTCCCAGTCCTCCATTTTAGCATCCGGCATATAATCCTTCAGCGCTTCGAGGCGTCCTTCGGGGGTCAGGCGTACCTGCTCGATAAGGTATTTGGTCAGCGGGATGTTCTTGATGCCCGCTGCCAGCATGGGGCGAATATTATTGATCTTGATCGACTTGAACAGGTCCATAGCGGAACCCTGCTTCAGGAACTTAGTGGTAAAGCCGGCATAGGGGCCGAACAACAGTTCGCGTTTGCCCTTGATCCAGCGGGTGTCGAGGTGGGGCACCGACATCGGAGGCGAACCTACGGCCGCCAATCCGTATACCTTGGCGTTGTGCTTTTCAATGATCTCGGGGTTGGTGCAGCGCAGCCACTGGCCGCTTACGGGGAAGCCGCCATAGCCCTTACCTTCAGGGATGCCCGACTTCAGCAGCAGGGGCAGGGAGCCGCCGCCGGCGCCGATGAAGACAAACGCCGCCCGCACTTCGCGCTTTTTACCGGAATTCTCGTCCTTTACCTTTACTTCCCAGTAGCCATGATCATCCTGGTCGAGGTCGGTTACCGAATGGTTAAAGAACATGTGCACGCCGTCCATGCTCTTCAGGCGGTTAAAAATGCTGCGGGTCAGCGCACCGAAGTTCACGTCGGTACCCTGGTCCATTTTGGTGGCGGCCACCTTGCCGTCCTTGTCACGGCCTTCCATGATCAGGGGAATCCATTCGGAGAGTTGCTTGGCATCTTCGGAATACTGCATTCCTTTGAAGAGGTGGTTTTGTTGCAGGGCTTCATACCGCTTGCGCAGGTAGTTCACGTTCTGGTCGCCCCACACAAAGCTCATGTGCGGAATGCTGCGGATAAAGGAAGCGGGCGCGGACAGGATCTTGTTTTCCACCAGGTAGGCCCAAAACTGCTTCGACTCTTCGAAAGAAGCGGCAATTTTGACGGCTTTGGAAGTATCGATGGAACCGTCGGCCTTTTCGGGGGTATAGTTCAGCTCGCAGAAAGCCGCATGGCCCGTACCGGCATTGTTCCAGGCGTCCGAACTTTCGGCGGCCGCCACGTCCAGTCGTTCAAAAATGTCGATGGTCCAATCGGGTTCCAGTTCCTTGATCAACATACCTAAAGTGGCGCTCATGATCCCTGCGCCAATCAGCACCACGTGCGGGGTTGCTGAAGCATTTTCTTTTATACTCATTATCTGCCTCCTAAGATTAAAAATGAATTTCCCCGCAAAAATACTATGCTACCGGCTGAAGTTGAGGAAAATCACTTTTTTATTCGGAAGAGTTTAAATTATTTCTATTTTTCTAATATATAAATCCTATCCCTGTTTTCCGTAAAAAAGACCCGGACACGCCAAAGGCGAACTATTTAACAGCGATTCCTATACATGAATTTTGGGCAGGGCCCCGGGCCGCCTGCACAAAGGCCTCATTACCAGTCACAGCATTTCAGGACCAGGACGCAGGCCACAACTCGCTAAGGACCCGGAGGCTCATCCAGGACAGGACGGCCACGACCGCCCAGCCGGCCGCCTGCATCCAGAGCGGGTGCCGGTAGGTGCCCATGATCTTCGACCGGGCCGCCGCTACCAGGACCACCGACAGGGCCAGCGGCAGGATCAGGCCGTTGACCGCCCCGGCCAGGACCAGCAGCCGCACCGGCTTGCCCAGGAACACAAAAGCCACCGTAGCAGTGATGATCAGCATCGAGATGATGAGCCGTTCGTGCTTTTCAAGGACCGGGTGGAGGGTTTTGAAAAAGGAAACAGAGGTATAGGAGGCGCCCACCACGGAGGTGATGGCGGCGCACCACATCACCAGCCCGAAGAAGCGGTAACCCAGGCTGCCGGCGGCCCGGAACACCGAAGCCGCCGGGTTGCCGCTGCCCAGCGAAACGCCCTGCGCCACCACCCCCAGGGCCGCCAGGAACAGCACGAACCGCATGAGCGAGGTCAGGAGAATGCCGGTGACGGCGCTGCGGGTCACCTGCGGCAGGGCCTCCGGCCCTTTGATATGGGCGTCCAGCAGGCGGTGAGCGCCGGCAAAGGAAATGTAGCCGCCCACGGTGCCGCCCACCAGGGTGATGATTTTGAGCACGTCGGTTTGTGCCGGCCAGATGGTGCGGTAGAGGGCATCGGCCAGGGGCGGCCGCGACACGAAGGCGATATAGCAGGTAAGACCTACCATCAGCAGTCCCAGTATTTTGGCAAAGGCATCCATACGCCGGCCGGCCTCACGAAACCAAAACAGGGCCAGCCCCGCTATACAACTAAGAGCGGCACCGGCCCGGGGATCCAGGCCGGTCAGCGCCTGCAGGCCCAGGCCGCAGCCGGCCATGTTGCCGATGTTGAAGGCCAGCCCGCCAAAGCCGATCAGGCAGGCCAGGGCCAGCCCCAGTCCCGGCAGTAATCGGTTCGCCAGGTCCTGTGCATGAAGTTCGCTAAGCGTGATCACCCGCCAAATGTTGAGTTGTGCACCGATATCGAGGAGAATGGAAATAAGGATAACGAAACCAAAGGAAGCCCCCAGATCAGCAGTGAACTGGGCGGTCTGGGTAAGAAAGCCCGGCCCGATGGCCGAGGTAGCCATCAGGAAGGCAGCGCCCAGGAGGGCGGAATGGTTTCCTGTACGTTGGTTATTGCCGATAGGTAAATATAATGATGGAGCGGGTGACCGTAACATACTCGGGACCATTTCACGCTCTTTGGAAGAATAATCCCGAATAAGTATCTTTTCATCCACTGTTCGCCCTTTTTCCAAAAACAGACTGTTGAACGCAACGCTCACCTGAATCCTAAATGGCCATGCGGAAGAATTTTATTGCATGCATTATACTTCCCCTGCATTTCTTACTATCCCATCGGCTCTATGGCCAGGGGAAACTACCGCCTGCAGACGTTCAACGTCATACCATTGGATTTTCTCCTTTTAATAATCATACGCATATTTCGGGTGTGGCAATCGGCCTGACCGCACATCCCTGGTCCGCATGGAACGATACTACTTATGTACAGGTAAATGGACTGAATATCGAAGTAGGACCCCTGGGAATTGTTGGAGGGATCTGGGGCACTCTATTCGGTCTTATCGGCAGGAGGGATTCCCTGCATAACAGGATGAGCATTTTCACCCATAACGCCTATTCAGACAGCACCGACTTCCGGCACGTCGTGTACGGGACGAAAATCAATGGCGTATCCGTGAGCATTGGGGGTATTTCCGAAACATTTAATTCCGGAATAATCGTGAACGGGCTCTCCGGTTATGTTTATACCACCAGCGGGATACAGGTCAGCGGCCTGTTGAACGAAATGTTTGCTTTCAAAGGGTTGCTGGTGGCAGGAATTTCCAATAAAACAAATATCGGTAAGGGGGTCCAAATCGCTCTTATAAACAATAGCAATACCGGCCAGGTTTTCCAAATTGGACTATTTAACCGTATTGGAAAAAGGGTATTACCATTTATCAACTTCGGTTTCAAAAAGGAACACAAAGCTTCCCCAGGAAAATAAACAAGCATTACCGGCATAGCTATTCGTATAGGGTCACCAATACCTGATAGGTGTCTATGGCCGGTTCCATTGGAAAGCTATACTTTATCGCACCTCAAACCTTAAGGATAGCCCGGAATCCCCTGGCGGCATAGTAGGAAGAGGCGCCGTTATGATACACGAAGACAGTACCGTAGCGGTAATCGGCGAACAGGGCCCCACCGAGTTTCCGTATAGCGGCAGGCGTTTGGATCCAACTGGAGGTCTTCGCATCGAAAGTTCCCAGCTGCTGCAGTTGCCGGTACTGTTCTTCGGATAAGAGCTCTACGCCCATATCCGCTGCCATACCCATGGCGCTGTCCTGGGGCTTATGCTCTTTCCTGGATTCCAGGGCTTCGTGGTCGTAACATACACTCCTGCGCCCTTTCGGACTTTCCGCCGCACAATCCACAAACAGGTATGCGCCCGTCTGTTGATCCCAGCCCACCACATCCGGTTCGCCTTCGGTACTCTCCATCGCATGGAGCGACCACAGTTTTTCCGGGTTGGCCTCCAGTTTGGATTGTATCGTAGACCAGTCCAACCCTTTATGCCGGTTGCCGTTCTTTTCAAAACGGGCTTTCAACAATTTGAATAACGCCTCCTGCTGGTCCGGGGACAGCAGTTTTATATCTTCCTTTACCACCATGTATAAATTATTTGTTGGCGTTGAAGGTGCGACAGCAACTCTTCACCTGCTACCTATCTTACAACAGCCATCATGGGAAAATACTCGTACCGGTTGATTTTGCTGGCAGGGTCATTGGCAATAAATTCCTGCACTTCCTGTTCGCTGTCCGCGGAAATGATTCCCAGTCCATAAACCGCTTTGGGATCCAATACCGGTCCGAAAGCCACTACTTTCCCCTGGTTCATCAACTCGGTCCAATAGCCCACATGGCTCATCATAATTGTCCGTTCTTCATCCGTCATCGTCTGGGCAAAGTCGGGTCGCGAAGGAAGCAGGTGCAATACGAAATACTTTTTGTCCATTTCTTGATTTGTTATTTAGTCTGGCCGATAAATTTAGAGTACTTCGGCCAGATTTTTCCACCGGCGCTGTCACCCGTCCGTTTTCCTATTCCCTTCGTAAGTATTCCTCCACGTTAAGCGGCGTCACGTTCCATTTATTCAATACCGCTTCCAGGATCAGCAGTTTGTCCAGCAGGAAATTTTCATTTTGCAAATCGGCTTCCGAAGCCGATATCGTCTGCCCATAATACAAGTTGCGCTGAAACCCCAGTTCTTTTTTCAGCTTCGCCTTCAATTCCTTGTTCTTTTCCAGGTCAATGAAGGGAATGATCTCGATTTTCACCGTCTTTTGCTCAGGGTCAACCAGATTTATCCGGAAATAGTATTTTCCCAATTTACCTAGTAAGAATGTCTCCAGCTCCCGGACAATACTTCCTACTCCATCCAACCGTCCGTAAAAGTCAAGTTTTTTAAAAGCAGGTTTATCAAAAAGTTTCTTTCGCTTCACCAGGTTGTTGTAATTCTGAACTACCGCAGCTACCACTGCAAACAAAGAAAAGCCAAACGCATAAAGAACCGAAAAGGGAAACCGGTGCAATATGTTTGTCCAGGTCAGTCCGTCTGCAAGGATGGGTAGAAAGGTGAAGGGAAAAACAAGGATAAAAGAAACCAGGTGACCACGGAGGAGTGTTCTTCTCTCTGCTATTATTATGGCAAGAAGGTCTTTCATTCAAAGGAGGCTCCGCTCAAAAATAACCGAAGCCGGCTATGCGGCCAACTTCCTTTTCTTAACAACTGCAAATGCTTATCCCCTCCTTTTTCAAGGCCTCGAAAATGCTGCGGGCAAAGGCTACGGCATGGCGGCCGTCGCCGTGGAGGCAGATGGTGCCGGCAGCGATGGGAATGACCTTGCCGGAAGTAGTACGCACCGCTCCTTCCTTGACCATTTGCAGCACCTGGCGGACCGACTCCTCCCCTTCCTCGATCAACGCATTTGGTTGGGTGCGGGGCGTCAGGCTGCCGTCATCGGCATAGGTGCGGTCGGCAAAGACCTCGCTGCAGAAGGGCAGGCCGAGGCGCTCCGCCTCCGCTTGCATACAACTGCCGCTCAAGCCGTATAAAATAAGGCGGCGGTCGATGGCCCGGATCGTTTCACAAATGAGGGCGCTGACGGCCGCATCCTTTGCCGCCCGGTTGTACAGGGCGCCGTGGGGCTTGACGTGGTGCAGGCGCAGGCCGGCGGCAGCGCAGACCTGCTGCAGGGCGACTACCTGTTCGCCGATCATTCCGGGCAGGTCTTCCAGCTTTACGCTGCTACCCAACAGGTCTACCCGCCCGAACTGCTCCCGGTCGGGATACGAGGGATGGGCGCCGATGGCGACGGAGTACCGGAGGCAAAGGTCCACGGTCCGTTTCATGGTGTCGGCATCGCCGGCATGGCCGCCGCAAGCAATATTGGCAGAGGAAAGAAAGGGCATGATGGCCGCATCATTGCCGGCGCCTTCGCCCAGGTCGCAGTTCAGATCGCAGTACAGCATAAAAATAGGAATTACACGAATAAAGCAAATCGGAGGAACAAGGCAATGGGCCGGAAAAAAATTTTCACTAAAACTAACCCTTTAGTTAAAAAACTAAATAATTCGTTATAGCTTTAACGTTCAATCATTGCAGATGAAAACACTCACGAAAGCAGAAGAACAGATCATGCAGGTGCTGTGGAAGCTGGGCAGCGGCTTTATCCGCGACGTGCTGGAAGCCCTGCCCGAGCCCAAACCGCACCAGAACACGGTCGCCACCATGCTCAAAATCCTGGTGGAGAAGGAGTTTGCCGCCATCCGGACATTTGGCCGCCAGCACCAGTATTATCCCCTCGTCAGCAAGGAAGCATATTCCGAGGCCAGCATGAAGAACCTGGTAAAGGGTTATTTCGACGGATCGTTCAGCGAGGCCGTCTCCTTTATGGTCCAGGAAAACAACCTGAGCCTCGATGACCTGGAAACCCTGCTCCAGCAACTCAAAAAGAAGAAGAAATGATCCCCATCGCCTTTTACCTGCTGAAGGTCACCGCCCTGTCCGGGGCCCTGTACCTCTATTACCGGGCAGCCATGCGTTCCAAAGGCCACCACGGGTGGAACCGTTTTTACCTGCTGGCCGCCACGGCCCTGTCGCTCTTGGCGCCGCTGCTGGAGCTTCCGGTGGGGCAGGCACCGGCGGAAGCAGCCCCCGGCCCCATCCGGGTGTTGCAGGTGGTGACGGACGCCGGTGCTTATGCGGAAGAAATGGCCGGGGAAAGCGGCCAGGGATACCCGTTAGAGCGCTGGGCAGGAGGACTGTATGCGGCGGTCTCCGCCTTCTTTTTGGTGCAGCTGGGAAAATCCCTGCTCCGGGTACGGAAAGTCCTCCGCCAGGGCACCCTGCAAAGGCACGGTCACCTGAAGCTGGTGCACACGTCGGCCCCGGCTACGCCCTTTTCCTTCCTGGGCTACATTTTCTGGAACCGCACCCTGGACCCCGAAAGCGAAACGGGCCGGCTGATTCTGCGCCACGAGCAGGTGCATGTGGAAGAATGCCACACCCTGGACAAGCTTTTTTTGCAAGCCGTGCTTGTCTGCTGCTGGTGCAACCCGGTTTTCTGGATCATCCGCAAAGAACTGGGCGACCTCCACGAATTTTTGGCCGACCGCAAGGCGGTAGGCACC
Organism: Huijunlia imazamoxiresistens; assembly: GCF_037132455.1. Lineage (NCBI taxonomy): Bacteria > Pseudomonadati > Bacteroidota > Chitinophagia > Chitinophagales > Chitinophagaceae > Huijunlia > Huijunlia imazamoxiresistens. The sequence goes on from NZ_JBBBEI010000010.1 coordinate 27,189, forward strand.
GGCGGCACCCCGGCCCTTGCCGCCATGATCCTGCAGGCCGCTTATCCCGGCGCCTTCCACGACCTGACCCATCCCTTTTTTCAAACCTCCATAAAACGACGACTCGCTATGCTGACAAAAGATCACCACCCGCGCTCTTTCGCCCGCCTGCTGGCCCTGCCCGTCCTGGCCGTTGCCAGTCTTGCCTTTACGCTGAAAACGAAAAACGTTGTTCCGGTCGCCGCTTTCGAAAAAGAATATATTGTCGTCATTGACCCGGGACATGGCTATATGCCGGACAACAAACCGAACGGGGCCATGGCAGAGGGCCTATCCGAAGACGACCTCGTGCTGGCCATCGCCCAAAAGATCAAGGCCGCCAATACACAAAAAAACCTGCGCATCCTGCTGACAAGGGAAGACAAAAAAAATGTGGAACTGAGAAAGCGGACCATATTTACGGAAGAAAATAAAGCGGACCTATTTATCTCCCTGCACCTGGCGGCCGCCTCCGGAGCAGCTACAAAAGAAAGAACGGAAGGCATAGAAGTGTATATCCCCGCCCAAAACCAGGACCATCACCAACAAAGCACGCTCCTGGGTTCAGCCCTTATCGAACGGCTCGGCAACCTGCATACCACCTTTCCCGCGCCGCTGCAACGCAAAACCGCCGTATGGGTATTGAACAACGCCCCCTGCCCGGCAGCCCTGATCGAATGCGGGTACCTGACCGATAAAGAGGACCGCGAATTCATCCGGAAGGAAAAGAACCAGGAACAGGTTGCAGCGGCGATTTTACAGGCGATCGGTCAGTATGCCGCCCGGAAGGCCGCCGGCAGAAACGCGGACAAATCAGAGGACGATGCCCTGGTATTCCTGGATGGGAAAGAGATGGGCTCCTTAAAAAATTTCCTGAATACCGCCAAGGCGCCCCTGAATTTCCGGTCTGCCACTATACTGAACGGTGATACCGCCCGCACAAAGCACCTGGCAAAGGAGCAACTATACCGATTTACATTCAGCGCCGATTTGATTACGGTAAAACCAGCTGATGCCGCCCGTAAGAAATATGGCGAAAAAGGCAGGAATGGCGTTTATGAATTTGTTACCCGGAAAGAAGCCTCTTCCCCAAACACTCCCGTTCCGGCACCAGTTATCCCTTAGCCACCCAGCACTTCCCGTAACTTTTCCCGGCAATCCAGCTGCAGTTCCTGCAGGTAATCCTGCTGCTGCAGCAGGGCCTCCTCGGCCGCTTCCAGGGAGGTAAGGGTAAACCGCACTTCATCGTTGGGCTGCAGCTGGGCCAGGCGGTCCAGGTCCACGGAACACAGGTTGGCAATGCGCGGATAACCGCCCGTGGTCTGGTGGTCGGCCATCAGCACGATCAACTGCCCGTCGGGCAGCAGCTGCACCGTTCCGGCCGCCACCGGCGACGACACCATACCGCCCGGGTTCTGCACCGCCAGGGGGCGGCTGCTGAGCCGGAAGCCCATGCGGTCGGCCAGCCGCGTAATGCGAAACGAGCTTTCCCAAAACGCCGCAACCGATTCGGCCGTCAGCCAATCCCACTCAAAGCCCCGCAGCACGCCCAGCCGGCTGCCAGCCACCGGCTCCGGCGGCACCGCCTTCCAGTGCAGGGGCACAAACGCCCGCTCCAGCAAAAACGACCAAAGGGGAAGATCCTGCTCGAATGCCAGCACGTCGTCCTTTTGCAGCCCCCTGCCCTTCCAGCCGCCCGTTTGCAGTCCCAGGTGGGTACTGTAGCTGTGGAGCCAGGGCTCCAGCCGCAGTCCCGGCAACAAGGCCAGGTAACTGCGGGCGCCCGCCACGGGGCGGGTAAAGGCCAGCACCGACTGCGGCCCCACGGCCAGGGGCTGGTTCAGCGGAATGGGCTGGTCGTTGATGGTGGGTGCAAAATCGGCCCCGGTTAGGCACATCAGGGCCGGGCGCTCGAACAGGAAGCGGGAGGCGGGAAAATGCAGCTCCAGCACCGGCGCCCCCAGCTCCCGCCCCAGCAGGCTGTTGGCCAGCCGGGCCGAAAATCGGTCCATGGCGCCGCCGGGATTGATGCCGGAATGCTGGCCGCCAAACCGGCCCAGGTCCTGCACCGTATCAAGGATGCCCGCTTTGATAATTTTCAAACTCATCTTCTTCGATTGAATAGAATTGCACTTCGTCGCCGGGCCGGAACAGGGAGGGCACTTCGCGGGCAGGATCGAACAGCTTCAGGGGCGTCCGCCCCACGATCTGCCAGCCGCCGGGCGACGCCAGGGGATAAATGCCCGTCTGCCGGCCGGCGATGCCCACGCAGCCGGCGTCGACCTGCCGGCGGGGCTGGGCGTGCCGCGGCACGGCAATGCGTTCGTCCACCTCGCCCATGTAGGCAAAGCCGGGCAGAAAGCCGATCATATATACCCGGTAAATGCGGGCAGTATGCAGGCGCACCACCTCCTGGGGCGTTATGCCCTTTTGCCCGGCCACCAGGGCCAGGTCGGGCGCAAACTTCAGGCTGTAGCAAACCGGTACCGTCAATTTACGTATAGCCCCATCGGCGGCAACCGCCGGCTCCGCATGCATTTGCAGGATATGCCCTGCCACCGTTTCATAAGCCGTAACCCCACCGGGGCTGAACTGCCGCACCGTATAGACATCGTAATAAACGGCCAGCGAACCGTAGGCCGGCACCACATCCAGGAGGCCGGGCAGGTCCAGGGCCCGGATCCGGTGAAACAGGGCCAGCACCGCTTCGTTCAGCTCCCCGTCGATGGCATCGCCGAAATGCACCAGCAGCGCCGCGTCGCCCAGGGGCTGTATACGAAATGAAGGAAATCCCATGAACGATGACCCTTTAGGGAATGAAGATAACGCAATGATCAGGAGAAAGGAAGGAAAGTGGTCCACTTTATGAAACGGACCGCTGCCCACAGTGCGGTGCACCGCCCCGGGCTTCTGCGAAAAGCACTACATTTGCGCCGCCCGTCCGGAACCTCCGCTTGCCTGCATCCTCCGGCCTTTTAGTCACCCGTTATCGAAAACCTTTATGTCCATCATCGACCAATTGCAGGGGAGAAAGTTCAGCCCCAAAGACGATATTTTATCCGGCCTGACCGTGGCGCTGGCCCTGGTGCCGGAAGCGGTGGCCTTTTCCCTCATTGCCCACGTCAGCCCCCTGACCGGGCTGTACACCGCCTTTATGATCGGCCTGATCACGGCCGTGCTCGGCGGCCGCCCGGGCATGATCTCGGGCGCCACGGGGGCTATCGCCGTCATTACCGTGGCGCTGGTGCTGAGCCACGGTCCGGAGTACCTGTTTGCCGCCGTCATCCTGATGGGCCTGATCCAGGTGGCCATCGGCCTGCTGAAGCTGGGAAAATTCATCCGCCTGGTGCCCCATCCCGTTCTTTTCGGCTTTGTCAATGGCCTGGCCATCGTCATCTTTATGGCGCAGCTGGAGCACCTCAAAACCACCGACGCTTCCGGCGCCTCGCACTGGCTGACCGGCGCCCCGCTGTGGATCATGCTGGCTTTCATCGGGCTGACCATGGCCATCATCCATTTCCTGCCCAAACTGACCAAAGCAGTTCCCTCCTCCCTGGTGGCGGTGGCCATCGTATCCGCCCTCATCATCGGCTTCGGCATCCCCACCAAATCCGTAGGCGACATCGCCTCCATAGCGGGCGGCCTGCCTGAATTCCACCTGCCCCAGCTACCACTCAACCTGGAAACCCTCCGCATTATCTTCCCGTATTCCCTGATGATGGCGCTGGTGGGCCTGATCGAGAGCCTGCTGACCCTGACGGTGATCGACGAAATGACGGAAACCAGGGGAAGGGGCAACAAGGAATGCATCGCCCAGGGCCTGGCCAACCTGACCACCGGCTTTTTCAGCGGCATGGGCGGCTGTGCCATGATCGGGCAGAGCGTCATCAACGTCAGCTCGGGCGGGCGTACCCGCCTGTCGGGCATCGTGGCCTCCGTGGGCCTGCTGCTGATCGTGCTTTTCGGCTCTTCGCTGATCGCCAAAGTGCCCATGGCGGCGCTGGTGGGACTGATGTTCATGGTGTGTATCGGCACCTTCGAGTGGGCGAGCTTCCGGATCTTCCGCAAGGTGCCCCCCACCGACGTGGCGGTGATGGTGCTGGTGACGCTGATCACCGTTATTTACCACAACCTGGCGGTGGCGGTCATTTCCGGCGTGGTGATCTCCGCGCTGGCCTTTGCCTGGGAAAATGCCACCCGCATCCGGGCAAGAAAATTCGTGGACAGCCGCGGCTGGAAGCATTACGAGATCTTCGGCCCGCTGTTCTTTGGCTCGGTCAGCGGCTTCCAGGAAAAGTTCGACATCCCGAACGACCCCGAACACGTGGTAATCGATTTTAAGGAAAGCCGGGTGGCGGACCACTCGGCCATCGAAGCCCTGAACCGGATCACGGAACGCTACCGCAAGGCAGGCAAAAAGGTGCACCTGCGCCACCTGAGCGAGGACTGCCGCCTGCTGCTCCACAACGCCTCCGAGCTCATCGAGGTCAACTACTGGGAAGACCCGCACTATAAAGTGGCGGATAACCAGTTGGAGGGCTAAGGAAAGTTTACGAGTTTACGGGTTTACAAGTTCGTTCCTGAGTTCTTTTAAACCGGACAGGTTGGGAAAACCTGTCCGGTTTTTTTGCAGACCGCCAATGACCAATGTCAATTGTCCATTGACTATTGCCCTCCTTAATTCAGGCTGACCTGCTTTTTGGCTTTGCTGCCTTCGATGATTTGGAGGGCGAGGTTGCCGGAGATCTCTTCTATGCCGCCCACCTTGCGGATGTACCATTTGAGTTCCTCGCACTGGTACAATTCGGTTAAGCGGCCGGGCAATACGGTGATTTCCTGGTGCAGGAAATTATGGGCGATGTCGGCTTTTACTAAATACGTTTTAATGACTTTCATGGCGATGGAGTTTGGTCAGCGCCGGCCAGCAAGTTCTTGCTGAAACCTGTTATTTTGCACTGATGTTTTTTAATCAGGAGCCCCCTTCGGGATCGTTCCTTTGTTGCTTAAACGAAGGTAATCACCGCACCGGTGGGAATATGCGGCTCCTGACGCGAATCATGCCCCCGGGTCCAAAGCTGATAAAAATCACCGGGACCAAACCCTCATTTCAACTTAACCACAAATACGTATGAAGATTGTTGTTACCGACGGATATACTTTAAACCCTGGCGACCTGAGTTGGGACGCACTCCGGAACCTGGGCGAAGTGGAAGTTTACGACCGTACGCCGGAGGAGGCGATCGTGGAACGGTGCCGGGACGCCGCCATTGTCCTGACCAACAAGGTGCCGCTCCGCAAGGCGGTGCTGGACGCCCTGCCGCAGCTGCGGCTGATCGGGGTAACGGCCACCGGCTACAACGTGATCGACACGGAGGCCGCCGCGGCCAAAGGCATCACCGTCTGCAATGTGCCCGCCTATGGCACCGCCTCCGTGGCCCAGCACAGCTTTGCCCTGCTGCTCGAGCTGACCAACGCTGTGGGCCGGCATGCCGCTTCGGTTGCCCAGGGCCGTTGGCACCGCCCTTCCGACTGGAGCTACACCCTGGCGCCCCTGACCGAACTGAGTGGAAAAACGATGGGCATCGTGGGCTTTGGCAATATTGGCCAACAAACCGCCCGCATCGCCCGGGCCTTCGGCATGGAGGTCATGTACAACAGCCGCAGCCCGAAGGATACCGACCTGGGCACCTTTGCCGCCCTGCCCGAGCTGTTTGGGCAAAGCGACGTGGTGTCGCTCCACTGCCCCTTAACGGCCGACAATACCGGCTTTGTCAACCGGCAGCTGCTGCAGCGCATGAAGCCCACCGCCTTCCTGGTCAATACGGCCCGGGGTCCGCTGCTGAACGAACAGGACGTGGCCGATGCGCTGAATGAAGGCCGCATCGCAGGCGCAGCCGTCGACGTGCTGTCCACCGAACCGCCGGAAAAAACGAATCCCCTTCTAACAGCAAAAAACTGTATCATCACCCCCCACAACGCCTGGATGAGCCGCGAAGCCCGCCAGCGCATCATGGACCTAACGATTCTAAACGTACAGGCCTACCTGGACGGACAACCGGTAAACAAGGTTTAAGGCTGGGAATAACAGTCAAGGGGTATGCGGTAAACCGCTACCCCTTAACTCGTAAACCCGTAAACTATTTCTTCGACCGCGTCCACTTCCAGGAATCGATTTCGGGGTCTTTTTCCACCGCCTTTTCCACGTCATCGGGCAGCTGGGCGAAAAAGTCCAGGCCGGTACGCTTTTCCAGGTCGTCCACGGGAACGGCAAAGCTCTTCAGCGTGGCGGCCGAAGCCTCGTTGGGCAGCAAAAAGCCGATGGCCCTGGCCTTGCCTTTTTTCAGCTGCAGCACCGCCTTGAAATAATAGTCCGGAACCGAAACCTTGTTGGGGCCGATGGTGGCCAGCTTGCCGGTCAGCACCGGGCCGGTAACAATGAAGATGCTGTCGTAGGTGACGCCCCAGAACCGCACCAGCTCTTCCAGCCGGCGCCAGACGCCGCGGTTGAACGCCGGCTTCTGGGGGCTGATATTGCTGTAGTAAAACGATTCGGCCATGGTGACCTTCGAGCCGTCCATGTCTTCGGCCGGGGCCAGGTGGCCGCGGTCGAAGCCCGACCCTTCGTAATCGGCATTGCCGGCCGAACCCTTCGCCACTTCGGGATCGGCAAGAAACCGGTCGGTACGGGCATGGTTGGCGGAGCGCAGTTCGCCCTTGCGCGTCAGTTTATACGCCACCCAGTTGGCCTGCTCATGCTTTTCATTGTAGGAGAGCGTATAGCCGGCATGCCGGATCAGCTCCTCTCCTTTCAGGGGCGCCGGCAGCCCTATGTCCTTGCCTGCCGGAACGGGAGTGGAAACCGTGGATTCGTCGCCCCCTTTTGCGGGGGGAGGCGGGGCCGGGGCATCATTGCAGCCCACCGCACAGGGTATCAAAAACAACGCGAAAAGGTATCCTTTCATAGGGGCAAATATACCGGGATGTTGACGAGTTTACAGGTTTGCAAGTTTACGGGTTGGGGGAAGTGCCCCATTCTTTAGGTATTGTTTTTGGATTTACATTCTGCGTTCCAGGCGGTTAAAATACAGCCGGCTCCGCAAAAGGGCGCCCCCGGGTTCCTATACAAATTTCCCGCGAAATACTAAATTTTTTATTCCGGAAAAGCTAAATAAATTAGCAAAACAAACGGGATACCGAACCCGGTATGGAGGACAGTGATCGAGTGAACAGGTGAACCATTAAATTAAAAAACAATGCACAATCCATTTGTACCATTCAGCGAAAGATTATTATATGCATTAGCAGAAAGCGGCAAAGAATATTTTGTCCGGCAAACGCTCTCCCTTGAAAGTGATTGCGGGCTGGAAGGCAGCTTCCTGTTTACCCACTATTCCAGCCAGGCGGAGGCCCAGGCCCATTTCGGCGCCCTGGACCAGGATATTTACCGCAAGCTGTACGACTGGAAAAATCCCGAAGACCGTGAAAAGCTGCTGATCGCCGCCCGCCGCCCGGCCGGCTACCGGATTTACGCCGCCCTCTTCCACCCGCAATGGCAGAAAAGCATTTCCCAGGAATTCGTGCGCAAGCTGCGCACCTATATCCAATCCAAACTGGGATGGAACCCGGGGAAGGGCGAAACCGTTCACCCCGCTATTTACCTCGAATTCGGACAGCTTTATACCCGCCTGCGCTACAAAACTCAGGAAGTTAGCGTTAAATTCGAGGAAATAGAAAACCACTTCTGATGTGTTATGACATTTCCTTCAGTGCCGGGGTGGAACTGATCACGGATTATTTTCCCAACCTGGCAGTCGATCCCCAGGTGCATTTCGACTTCGGCCGCTATATCCATGTGCAGGCGCAGGCCTTTTCCCGCTATCCCGTGGTGCTGTTCGAAAACGGGCAGTACCGCCTGAAAAGCTTTGAATGGGGCGTGATCGCCGGTTATATGGACACGCCCGAAAAGATCAAAACCGGCCGCAAATGGATGTGCAACGCCCAGGCCGAAAAGATCCGCGACGACCAGCGCTCCTTCTGGCGGCGCATCCGCTATACCCGCTGCCTGGTGCCGGTGACCGGCATCTTCGAACACCGCGAGATCAGGAACTGGAAGAACAAAGTGCCCTACTACATCTACCAGAAAGGGCGCCCGATGTTCTGCCTGCCCGGCCTGTACCACTACCCCCACCTCGCCGATCCCGAGACCGGCGAGGTCACGGGCACCTTTACCGTCGTCACCCGCTCCGCCAACAGCCGCATGCAGCAGATCCACAACTGCGGCGACAACGCCCACCGCATGCCCCTTTTCCTGCCCCGCGACCTGGAAACCCAGTGGCTCCTCCCCGACCTGGAAGACCACGAACTGGCCCGCCTCCTGGACTACCAGCTCCCTTCCGAAGCGCTGGAAGACTGGCCGGTCTATACCATCCGCACCTCCAAGGAACGCCCTGACGGGAAAAGCAAGACCGAGCCCTTCGCCTGGCCCAGCCTGCCCCCCCTGGGCCAGGACAGCAACGTCCAGGAACTGTTTTAACCTCACCCCCGGCCCCTTCCAACTGGAGAGGGGTGCCCAAACTATAGTCTTTTCCCAAAGGGTAGAAGAGAGAAGCGCGTGAAACAGAAAAGCCTTTTCCGGTGTGGAAAAGGCTTTTCTGTTTAAGAAAACTTTATTGGGATCAAACCAGCAGGATAAAATTCAGGTTTGGGCACCCCTCTCCACCTGGAGAACCTGTCCCGCCTCAGCGGGAGGGGCCGGGGGTGAGGCCACCATACCTTCTAAAAAACCACTGACATCATTGACCCACTTCTGGCGGTAGCGTAACAGGTAGCTTTCGTGGCCGGCACGGGGGTAGGTAACCAACTGCTTGGGCCCCTGCAAACGGGCAAAAATGGTGTCGATCTCCCGGCGGCTTACCTTGGGATCGCATTCGCCGTACAGCAGCAGCGTGGGACAATGAACACTTTTGGCATATGTTTCGGGATTGTGACTGAAGGCCCAGAAACCGTTTTGCAGGCCGCCCCAGAACAGCAGCAGCCCCGCCAGCGGAAAGGAGGGCGCACCCGCCAGGCGAAAACGGGCGGAAACGGTCTGGTACATGGAGCCGAAAGGACATTCAATGAAGATGGACGCCGGCTGGAACCCGTAATCGTGGATCGCTTTCAGGATCGCTACGGCACCCATGGACGTGCCAAACAGGTGGATGTTCTTTTCCCCCTGCGCCTGCAGGTAATCGTAACAGACTTTTACTTCACCGGCTTCCTGCACGCCGATGGTGGTTTGAACGCCTTCGGAGCCGCCGGAGCCGCGGAAGTCGACCAGCAGGGTGTGGTAACCCATTTTTCGAAACTCCATGGCCTTAGGCAGCAGCCCCGACTTTTCGCCCCCGTAACCATGAAACAGCACGATCGTGCCTTTGCCCGCGGCGGTGTCGGCCCGGATCATCCAGGCTTCCAGGGTTTTGTCGCCCCGTAGCTGCACCACCTGGTAAGGAACGGACGGCCGGGCGGCGGTTTGGGGCCGTTGCAGGTCTACGCCCAGGAACAGCATTTTCAGCATTTCGGCCTTGGACAATCGGAGGTTGCCGGCCTGTTCGCCCGTCCGCACAAAGTGCGTCAGGCGCCACGCATGCATAAACGCAATGCCGTTCAACAGAACGACCACCACCAGGAACCCCCGGATCATAAAGCGCAGGACAGGATGTCGTTTCATAATAACTCCCTGAAAGTTAAAACGCCGGAACCGCCATTAAAGTTTACGGCAGCCATTTTTTTTCCAAAACCCCAAATGAAAAAGGTTGAACAGGCGTTTCTGTTCAACCTCGGTACTTTTTTCCGGGGCCTGTTGCCAGGCGGTTATTTAATGGCTGCGAAATATTTTTCCAGTTCGTTCTTTTTATGGGCGGCGCTCATTTTCTTCAGCTCGCCCTGGAGTTTCAGGTTGTTGGCAGGAACGGCGGCATACTGCAGCACCCTTTTGGCGGCATGGAGCTGCAGACTGGCCGCATCTTTAGGGGCACCCTTGCTTTCAACGGCCAGTTGCACCAGGGCAGCCATATACAATCCCAGGATATCCGGGTCGTCCGCAAAGGGTTTGGCATACTTGCCTTCCAGGTTCAGGCTGTAGTCGGGCGTGCCCTCCATCCATTTCATCAGGAACTGGATGGCATATAACCGGTCGAGATCGTCTTTATCGAATTTGGTGGACAGCAGCAGGTGGCTGGCATGCAACACCTGTTCTTCGGCTTTTTTGAAATCCGTCTTGTGTTCCAGCTTCACGGAAGCATAACCGCTCTGGGCACGGGAGGCCGTGGCCAGGGAAAAACAAATGACAAATAAAAATATACACCTCATAGTATCTGTTTTGGTGAGGAAATCGAAAATACCGCTTACAAAATAGCAATAGAAAGGTAGAAAACAAAACCGTATCGCCCCCAGGCTTTCGGCGAATGCCTGGTTCGGAACGGCGAACGCCCTGTTCTTCGCACAAAATAAGGCCCTCAAATCTTTCGATTTGAAGGCCTTACTGAATGCACCTTCGGGGTGGCAGGCGGAACCTTCTCAACCGGCCTGCTCCCCTAAGGCTCTTTGAAGATCCTGAAGAGGATCCTTCATCGATTTTTCCATAGGGAAAAGACGTTGGACACATCCCTTCCAATGGTATCTCCATCACTATCGGTACTACCATACGGCGTACTTCGTACCTCGTACTTATTCCTCACATTTCCGGCTTCGTTGCTTCTTTGGACTTCGTCGCCTGGGAAGTTTCCTTGCCGGCCATATTCTTTTTCAGGATGCCGATGTATTTCTGCACATCCCCGTTGCCGGGATCCAGTGCCAGCAGCTTTTCGAAATAAGCGATGGCGGCGGCGTAATCTTTTTCCGCATTGGTTTTATAAGCGGCCAGGTAGCCGTACGCTTCGATCAGCCATTTCTTGTTGGTAGAATTGTCGGTAGTATCCTTCTCCAGCATGTCCACCACTTTCTGGTAGTGCGGAACAGCCAGTCCGGCGGTCATGGCCGTATCGATGGCGGCGCTGCTGCGGGCCCTCCAATAATAGCCAAAGGTCTGCTCGGGATATTTTTCCATGTAGCGGGCGAAGACCGAGTCGGACTGGACAAACTCTTTAGCCCGGTAGTGCGCCAGGCCCCAGTTGAACAGGTCGACGTTGGTGGCCTTCGGGTTGCCGTCGGTGTATTTGCCCAGCCAAAGGGCCTGGCCGGAATAGTCCTGCAACCCTTTATAGAGTTCCGACAGCTTCAGGTAGGAGGCGATACGGGCCACACTGTCTTTTTCCAGGCGCACGGCCTTTTGGAAAAAGTAGCCGGCGGAATCTCTTTTCCCTTCCATGGAGGCATAGATCTCTCCCATCATTTCATAGTCCTTCTGCACAAAATCGCTGTCGTTGGCGGTGGCGAAGTAGCGGTTCATATACTGCAGGGCGGTCAGGGAGTCGTGCTGGTCCTTATAGCTGTAGGCGATCAGCTTGTTCAGACGGGGCGCCGACTTAGGATCGCCCTTACTGATCAGTTCCTGGGCGTGGGCGATGGCGGCATCGTAGCGCTTGTTCAGGTACAGCAGGTCGGTATAGGCATAATCGTTCTGCGCATCGGCATCGCTTTTAGCCTGGTAGCGCTGGAAATAATCCATGGCCTTGGCGGGATCCTTAAAGTAATAGTGGTAGTACAGGCCATAATAAGCCGGGGCGTAGAGCGAATCCTGCGCCACTACCTCGTTGTAAAACTTCAGGTACATTTCGGGGTTCTTCTGCGTGGCGAAGATCTTGCCCAGTTGGTATTTGGCGGCGGCATAGTTGCCGTCGGCGTTCAGGGCCTGCTGGTAGGCTTTATAAGCCTCGGTACCGTTGTCGAGCTTGCGGTAGGCATTGCCCAGGGCGGTAAACAGCTCGGCGCTGTTCTTTTTACGTTTGAGGGCCTTATTCAACTGCTCGATGGCATAATTGGCGTCACCGGCCTTCTCCTCGATATGGGCATTGGCCACGGCCAGCAAAATGTCGGCGTTCTTCGATTTGGTTTTGTCCAGCGCCTGTTCGAAATACAGGCGGGCGCTGTCGGCTTTTTGCTCCTGCAGCAGCACGGAGCCGTAAGCCACCTGGAAATAAGGTTCCTTTTTTACGTCTTCCGGCGCCCGCTGGAGGCTGTCTTTCAACAGGGCGGTTTCCTTTTTCGGCAGGTAGGCCTGGCTCAGCACGTACCAGGTTTCAGCCCTGGAGGGATCGGCTTTCAACAGGGCATGAGCCGCGGTTTTGGCACTGTTATACCGTTCGTAATAATTCAGCTTTTTGGCATCCTGCAGGTCCTGGGCCGTCAGCAGTTTGGCCAGGAAGAGACAGGAGGTAATCATCATTGTCCTTTTCATACACATCGGTGGGTTTAGGTTTTCTTGTTGTTTCCGTGGACTAAACTAGAAGGTCAGCCTTAGCAGGGCATTAGAGAGGCATTAAAAAGGAATTAGAACTGCCCATCAATGGGCAATAGACAATAGGCAATGGCTTGTTGCTTATTGCTTGTTGCTTGTTGCTTGTTGCCTATTGCCTATTCTTAGCAGTATAATTACCTCAGGGGGATGCGAATGAACAGCGTGCACCCCTTGCCGGGAGCACTTTGCAGGGATAAGGTCCCGTTCACGGTTTCCGCCCGGGTGCGCATATTCTGGATGCCGATGCCGGCGCTGCGCTCGTTGGGGTCGAAGCCTTTTCCGTCGTCGGTCACCGTGGCGCTCAGCACCCCTTCGGCCTGGGAAAGGTCCACCTCCACCTTCCGGGCCTGGGCATGCTTCAGGATGTTGGTAAAATGTTCCTGCAGGATGCGGAACAGCATCAGGTGAATGTACTGGTCCATGCGGCAGTCTTCCAGGCCGGCGGTATGGAAGGAAACCTTCAGCTTTTGAGTAAAGGCCACGGACCCGAGCAGGTCCTTGACGGAATCGCACAGGTTAATATTCGCCAGCGAGGGAGCTGCCAGTTGTTTGGAAAGACTGCGGATCTCATCGATCGCCTCCTGCTGGAGCTTACGTGCCCGCTCCAGGGTAACCTGGTTATTCGGGCCGTCCTCGAGGCTGAGCTCCATCAGCAGCTTTACCGTGGTCAGCACCTGGTTGACGTTGTCATGCAGCTCCTGGCTGATCCGGGAGCGTTCCTTTTCCTGGGTGTTGATAATGGCCCGGGTAACTTTCCGGCGGCTATCTTCCTGCTCCCGGCGCAGGGTTTCCCGCAGGTGCTTCTGCTCGGTAATGTTCTGGCCGCAGGAATAAAAATTACCCGCTTCATCCTGTACGATCGTGGACCAGGAGATCCAGAAATAGCGGCCGTCGCGGCTGCGAAAGCGGTTTTCCACCACCTGGTTGTGCTTGCCCGCCTTCACCTCCTGGTATTCCCGTACCGTAACCGCCACATCATCGGGGTGAATAAAATAAACAAAGGGATGGCCCATAAGCTCCGCTTCCGGGTAGGCGAGCAAATCGAAAAATGCAGGATTTACCTTTTTATAAAACCCGTCCTGGTCCAGGATGCAAAAGAGGTCGTGGGATATATTGAAGAACTTTTGATACTCCGCCATTGACCGGAAGTTGATTGGGTTGTTCCTGCAAAAAACGTACTACACCCTTTTTAACGCCAATTTAAAGGGTCAAAGGAAATCCCCGGCCGGAAAACGCCGATCATTTGGGGCAGTTCCCTAACTTGCCCCTCCGGTTGCCCCCTATTTTTTTTCACCCTTTTCATTTTTACCCATGGAAGAACGGAAGATCCTGATTGTGGAAGACGAGCGCAAGATTGCCGATACCATCAAGCTGGGGCTGACGGAAAACGGCTACTACGTGGAAGTGGCCTACGACGGCGCCATCGGCTATAAGCTGTTCCAGGCCCACGACTATAACCTGGTGATCCTCGACATCAACCTGCCGGGGCTGAATGGCTACGAGCTGTGCAAAAAGATCCGGGCCCAGGATACGGGCATTCCCATCATCATGCTGACCGCCCTGGGCTCGTTGGGCGACAAGGTGGAAGGCTACGATGCCGGCGCCGACGACTACCTGGTCAAGCCCTTCGAATTCCACGAGCTGCTGCTGAAGATCCGTGTGCTGCTGAAGCGCACCATGCAGCAACAGCTGCCGGTAGGCAATGTGCTGAAAGCCGCCGACCTGACCATGAACCTCGACAGCAAGGAAGTGGCCCGCGGCCAGGTACGCATCAACCTCACCGCCAAAGAATTCCAACTGCTGGAATACCTGCTGCGCAACAAGAACCGCGTGGTCTCCCGGGCCGATATCGCCATCAACGTCTGGGACATCGACTTCGACACCAACACCAACGTCATCGACGTCTACATCAGCTACCTCCGCAACAAAGTCGACAAGCACTTTGAACCTAAACTGATCCAGACGCAAGTCGGTATGGGGTACGTTCTTAAAGAATAAGTTTCCGAGTTTACAAGTTTACGAGTTTACGAGTTGCTTGCGCCCATCAGGAACTCGTAAACTCGTAAACTTGTAAACTCGGAAACTTCTCATACCCTTTAACTTAAAGAACATGCCCATCCGCCTCCGGATCACGTTTTTGTTTACGGCCATTGTATTTACGATACTGAGCCTGGTGTGTGCCACGGTTTATTATGTGTCGCACGACAGCCGGATCCGCATCATCACCAGCCGCCTGGCCAACCGGGCCATCACCACGGGCCGGCTGCTCAGCCAGTCCGAGACCTTTCATCCCCAGCTGATCCAGAAGATCGACTCCTCCACGGCCATGTCGCTGAGCCATAAGACCGTGCAGGCCTACGATTACCTGAACAACAAGATCTACTCGTTCAGCGACCGCCTGTCGGACACGATCGCGGTGGACGAAACCATCCTGGACGCGGCCCGGGTGGAGGGACTGAAAGCCTACCGACTGGGACGGAAGGATATCGTGGCTTATCATTATACCGATGCCCGCAACCGGCTGGTGCTGGTGGCTGCCGGCCTGGACGAGGCGGGCCTCCGCCACCTGCAGCAGCTGTCGGCGATCCTGATCTTCAGCTTTATCGGGGGCGTGGTGGTGACCTTTCTTTCGGGCTATATTTTTTCTTCGCGGCTGCTGCTGCCCATCCGCAAAATTGCCGACGAAGTCAACGAGATCTCGGCGCGGAACATGGCCAGCCGGATCGCCGAAGGCTCCGGCCGCGACGAATGGCACTACCTGGCGGGCACGCTGAACCAGCTGCTCGACCGCCTGCAGGAAAGCTTTGAAATGCAGCGCCGCTTTATCGCCAACGCCTCGCACGAGCTGTCCACCCCGCTGACCGCCATTTCCAGCCAGCTGGAGGTGTCGCTGCAGCGTGAGCGGGAGGCCGGGGAATACCGCAAGGTGCTGCAGTCCATTTACCAGGATGTGCGCAACATGAGCCAGCTGACCCTGACGCTGCTGCAGTTTGCCAAGGCGGCGGGCACGGCCGCCGGCATTGAGATCCACCCCATCCGGGTGGACGAAGTGCTGCTGCGGCTGCCTTCCGAGCTGGCTAAGGCCAACAAATGCCACCTGGTGCAGTTGCAGTTCGGCGAGCTGCCCGAGGAGGAGGAAGCCCTGCTGGCGACGGGCAATGAAGAACTGCTGTTCACGGCCATCAAAAATATCGTCATCAACGCCTGCAAATATTCCGACCCCCACGAAGCCGTCGTGCAGCTGTCCGCAAAAGAGCAGGACATCATCATCCAAATTATCGACAAGGGGGTCGGCATCCCGGCGGCCGACCTGCCCACGATCTTCGAGCCCTTTTACCGGTCCGAATCCACGCTGCACCGCGAGGGCTTCGGCCTGGGGCTGTCCCTGGCCTACCGGATCATCAAGCTGCACAAAGGCACCATCAGCGTGCAGTCGGAGGTGCAGGTGGGCACTATATTTACCGTCGTGTTGCCCTCGGTGCAGAAAATCCCGCGGTTTTAATCGCTTTCTAATCCCAGACTAAGGCCGGCTTAATAAGATAGTTGCACTTTTCCGTAAAGAAATAACTCCCGGATATGAGATCTCCCGTACGCATACTGGCGGCGCTGCTGTCTGTCATTGCCTTTTTGCTGTTGACCAACACCTGGCTCTGGGTAAAGAACCAGACCTACCGGCAGCGCAACCGGGAACTGATCCTGGAGAACGATTCCCTGCAGGCCGTAAATATCAAGCTGGCCGAAAAGAAAGAAAAGCGCCTGGTAATGCGGAAAGAAAAAGGATAGGAATGCGAAATTTCGGATGTCGGATTTCGGATTTCGGAACCCTTGACTGTAGTAAGTGTCTTTTGCAGCAAAAGCCCTCTAACATTCGATATAATAAACAAAAAGCCCCCGGGTTTCGAGGGCCATCTTATAAATAATACAGTTTCTTCTGTCAAAGGTTCCGAAATCCGAAATCATCCGACCTTCATCAGCGACTCCTTATGGCTGAGCGCACCCAGCAGGGACAGGACCATTTGCGGGGTGTAGAGGTTGAAGCGGGCAAAGGAGGCCTCCGCTCCGATTTTGATGGTCCAGGCGTTGCGGTCGGCCGCCAGGGCCCGGAACATATCCTCGTCGGTCCGGTCGTCGCCCAGGGCCAGGATGAAGTCGAACCGCTCGGGAGAAAACTCCTCCTGGATCACCAGTCCCTTGTTCATGCCATACACCCTTACTTCCACCATTTTGTTGCCCCGCAGCACCTGCACGCCCAGGTTATGGGTATACTCGTTCAGATCCTTGAACAGCTCCGCCGCACGCAGCGCCGCCGCTTCGCTATTGGTATTGCGGTAGTGCCAGACCACCGAAAACTCCTTGGTTTCCACGAACGAGCCGGGACATTGCTGCACGGTGGCTTCCATCAGGTCGCGCACCAGCCCTTTCCATTCGCGGGGCGCCCCGGTGCGGTCCCGCCAGCTGCCTTCCTTTTCCTTCATGCGGGCGCCGTGTTCGGCGATGATGTTCAGGGGCAGGTGTCCCAGCCAGCTGTCAAGGGTGGCGCTGTCGCGGCCGCTGATGATGCAGACCGTATTGTTCGGGGCCTCGGCCAGTTGCTGCAGCAGCTCCAGGAGGTGGGCGCCCGGCCGGGCCTGGCCCGGCGTATCGGCAAAGGGCACCAGCGTGCCGTCATAATCCAGAAGAATCAGCCGCCGGCGGCTCCGGTCCCATTTGTCAAAAAGGTCTACCCGCGACAAGTCGTCCAGGAATTTTACCTGGTAGTCCTGCTGCCGCCGCTTCATGTCGGACAGCTGGCCCAGGAAGTCCGCTGCCCAGTCCTTTACCTGGTAGTGGGCGATGCGCCGGCGCATCAGCTCCATACGGGTGCGCTGTTCCTGCGGGCTCATGGTCAGGCCGCTGTGGATCTTGCCGGCGATCTCCTCCACGTCATTGGGATTGATGAACAGGGCCGTGACCAGCTCCTTGGCCGCCCCGGCCATTTCGCTCAGCAGCAATACGCCGCCCTGGTCCTGGCGGGCCGCCACGAATTCCTTGGCCACCAGGTTCATGCCGTCGCGCAGCGGGGTGATCAGCGCCAGGTCGCAGGCGGTGTACAGCGCCAGCATTTCTTCGAAGGGCAGCGACTGGTACTGGTAAATGACCGGCTGCCAGTTGAGGGTGCCGACCCGGGAGTTGATGTTGCTGATCAGTTCGTCGATGAGCTTTTTGCGTTCCTGGTAGCGCGAGATGGTATCGCGGGAAGGCACCACCACCAGGATGAACACCACCTTTTCGCGGAATTCGGGATGGGTGACCAGGAAGTGTTCGTAGGCACGGAGTCGGTGGCTGACGCCCTTGGTATAGTCGAGCCGGTCCACGGAAAAAATGATCTGCTTGCCCTCAAAGGATTGTTTCAGGGTCGCGCGCCGCTCCTGCACTTCCGGAACCGCAAAGCCATTGCTGAACAGGTCGAAGTCGATGCTGATGGGAAACACCCCGGCCGTTACCAGGCGGTTGTCGTAGGTGATCATCCGGTTATCGGTATCGGCGCCCAGGATGATCTTGACGCACTGCAGGAAGTGGGTGACATAATCGATGGTATGGAAGCCCACCAGGTCGGCGCCCATCATGCCCTGCAGCAGGTCCTCCTGCCAGGGACGGGGCAGCATGCGAAAGAGCTCGTAAGAGGGGAACGGGATATGCAGGAAAAAGCCGATGGTGATCTCGGGCACCAGCCGCCGCACCTGGGCCGCCAGGGGCAGCAGGTGGTAGTCGTGGATCCAGACCACGTCGCCGGGGCGGGCATGGCGGGCGATCACTTCGGCGAAGGCCGCGTTCACCTGCTGGTACGCCTGGAAATCCTCGGTGCTGTATTCGGCGTAGGAAGGAAAATAGTGAAACAGGGGCCAGAGCACCGAATTGGAAAAACCGTTGTAGTAGCCGTCGTACGTCTTCCGGGGAGCAAAGACCGGCAGGAAGGTATAGGGTGAAGGCTCCAGGAAGGTTTCGGCCTTGGTCCAGGTTTCGGGGCTGCAACAGGGCATGCCCACCCAGAAGGTTTCGGCATAGCCGGTGGCGGCGGTACCGCCCTCACCGTTGAGGTACGAGTTGACCGCGGATACCAGTCCACCGGCGCTGGGCTGCACACTGATCTCCCCCGCGATGCCCTGCACCTGCACCGGCAGCCGGTTGGCTATAATAAAAAGTCTGTTCCTTGTGTTCATGCATTCAGGTTTTAAGGTGAATGGTCGGAGGATATTGGGCATCAAACCTAGAATCGTGAACGTAGAGGTGCATTAAAATGAAATTAATTTTCAATTAGAAGTTCGGAAGGCGTCGTTTCCCCCATTGCCGGAGGTTTTCCTATCTTAGCTTTGCAGCCGCCTTCCGGGGCCCCCTGACGATTCCTTCGCCCTTCACCCCTGAACTCCCCTACATGAAGCATGACCGGTTCCAGAAATTAAGACAACAGGTGATGTACGGCTTTGAACTGCTATTTCCCGAAAAGTTCCGGGAAAATGTGTTGCAGGCACTGCCGTTCTGGGTGGCCTCCCTGTTGGCGGGCCTGGTGGCGGTAGGGTATGCCCGCCTGTTCGGGTATGCCGAGCAGTTGTCGGCCTACCTGTTTCATTCCTACAAGTGGTCGATCTTTTTGCTGATGCCCCTTTGCTTTTCCCTGGCCTGGTGGATCGTGCAGTGGTTTGCTCCCAATGCCCGCGGCAGCGGCATTCCGCAGGTGATGGCGGCCATCGACCTGTCCACTCCCCGCCAGGCCGCGAAGGTCGATAAGCTCCTGGGCTTCCGCATTATGGTCACCAAGATCGCCTCCAGCCTGGTGATGGTGCTGGGCGGTGCCGCCGTTGGCCGCGAGGGACCCACCATCCAGATCGCCGGCTCGGTCTTTCACCTGGTCAACAAATGGATCCCGGCCCGCTGGCCCCGGCTGGCGTTGCAGAACTTTATCCTGACCGGGGCGGCCGCCGGGCTGGCGGCCGCCTTCAACACCCCCCTGGGCGGGCTGGTATTTGCCATGGAAGAGCTGGCGCGCATCCATGTAAAATATTTCCGCACCGCCCTGTTTTCGGCCGTCATCATTGCCGGCCTCACCGCCCAGGCCATCCTGGGCCCCTACCTGTACCTGGGTTATCCCGATGTCGGCAACCTGCGGTTCACGGTCTTTTTCGGCGTGGCCGCCACGGCGGTCCTGGGGGGCCTCGGGGGCGCCGCCATGTGCCGTATCATCCTGCGGGCCATGAAATGGCGCAGCCGCTTCAACACCCCTTCCAAAAACCTCCTGTTCCTGGCGGGCGCCGCCCTGTTGCTGGCAGGTGTCGCCTTTTTCCTGGACCACCAGGTGATGGGGTCGGGAAAAGAGATCATGAACAAGGTATTGTTTACCCCGGACAAAAGCATGGAAGGGCAGACCGTGCTGTGGCGCATCTTCGGTCCCGTCCTGTGCTTTATCACCGGCGGGGCCGGCGGTGTGTTTGCCCCTGCCCTGGCGGCCGGGGCGTCCATCGGGGCGTATGTGGCCGACCTGTCGGGGATGACGGGCGCCACCGCCAACATCCTGATCCTCAGCGGCATGGTGGGCTTCCTGACCGGCGTTACCCGGACGCCCTTCACCTCGGCCATCCTGGTGCTGGAAATGACCGACCGGCACAGCGTCATCTTCCACCTGCTTCTGGCCGCCCTGGCCGCCAACCTGGCCGCCCTGCTGGTGGACGGACACTCCTTTTACGACCAGCTGAAAAAGGGTTACCTGAAGGATGCGTTAGGAGATGGAGAACAGGGGAATGGGGAAAAAGCGAAGGAAAACAGGGAAACGGAAAAGTGAAGCCGTGGAAATGAAAAAAGATTCCGGGGCCTGGCGCCCCGGAATAGGACTTACTTTTCGGAGATGACAAAGGTGATCGGCTGCCTGCGGTAGGCATTGACCTTGCGGCCATACTGCCAGGCCGGCGTCCAGCGGGGCGACAACCTCAATATGCGCAGCACTTCCTGCTCCATGCCAAAGCCGTAGTGGGTGAGCGGCTCCATATCGGTGATGCGGCCTTCGGTATTCACGATAAACTGTACCATCACGGTATAAGCGCCGGCAGGGGCTTTCTTCTTCACCGGCACGTCGCCCCTCAGGTTGCGTCCCAGGAATTGCGACCAGCCCGTCAGCCCCTCGGGAAACTGGGCCTCCTGCTCCTTACAGTCGGCGGCCGCCCGTTGCTTGCCCTGCTCATCGAAACAATCGCAGGAAGCCCTTTCGCCTTGGACATAATTTTCCACCGCCAGCAGCTGGCCGTTGGCATGGTAATAATTCCAGCGGCCGACCCGCAGGGTATCCGCAACGAGGCTGCCCTGGCTGAATACCTTGCCGTTGACCTGGAAGTTGGTGTGCACGCCATTGCCGGCCCCGTCAAAATGCAGGGAGTCGGTCCGGAGCCCCTTGTACCATTTCAGTTGCACCCCGCTGACGCGGCCGGCTTTAAAACCGGCCGAATCGGTCACCTGGCCCGCCTCGTTATACTCCTTCCATACCCCCTCCTTTTTTCCGTTCTGGTAAAGGCCGGAGGAAAGCGTCGTACCGTCGGGGTAATAACGGGACACGGTACCATGGGGCAGCTTGCAGGCCGCATCCAGGTAGGTGCCCTCCCGGGCCAGCGTGCGCTCGGGCAGGTAGGTCAATGCGCGGTACCAGAGGTCGCCTTTCTTTTCGGTACGGACAAGATAACGGGGAGCCGTGGTGGTGGGTTTAAATTCATTATCCCAGACCTCTTCCTGTTTCTGGGCAAAACCGGAAGCTGCCTGCGCCAGGAGGAACAGGCTAAACATCATTTTCTTCATAAGCTGTTGGTTATAAGCGGCAAAATAAATCAAAAATTGCCGCAATACCCTGAATTTCCCTTTCTGTCCCCATAAAAAAAAGCCCGGGAGGGTGCCCGGGCTTTTTTCGTACTCAATAAAGGCGAAAGCTTATTTCAGGGTGGCGATCAGCTTTTCGTTCAGCCGCACGTAGTCCGTGTTCTTCTGCTGGCGGGCCAGCTCCATGGATTTTTCGGCGGTCTTGCGGGCTTCGTCCTTGCGGCCCAGCTTTGCCAGCGCCTGGGCTTTCTGGTAGTGGATAAAGAAGGCGTTGGGCTGTTGCTCCAGGGCCTTGTCAAACCACTTCAGGGCCTGGTTCAGGTCCTTGCCGGTTTCCAGGTAATAAGCGGCTGCCTGGAAATAGGGACGGGTGTCTTTATTCAGGGCATTGTCGATCTGCGTCATCACCTTGCTGTCGATGTCGGTGGAAATGGGCAGGCTCACCGCCACGTTGTCCCAGATCAGCTGCAGGTCGGTACCGGCAGGCTTTACATTGGAAAACAGGATGGTGAAGGTTTCCACCGGGAACGGCAGGGCCTGGGGTTTGGCCTGCACCCGCACCACGTCGTTCTCGGGCTTGTAGGCGGCCGGGCTGGTAACGTCGAGCTGTTTGGTGATGATCAGGGTCCAGCTGTTGGCATCGGGGATGGACAGCAGGCCGTATTTGCCGGCCGGGATCTTTTTACCGCCGATGGTCACTTCGTCGCTGAAGGTAAGGGTGGTGGCCTGGTTGGCACCGGTACGCCATACCTGGCCGTAAGGCACCAGGTCGCCGAAGACTTTGCGGCCCTTTACCCCCGGGCGGGAATAGGAAAGTTCAATAGTGCCCAGCCCGAAATTCTGGGTAACGGTCTGGGAGGGGCTGGGTTGCGGCATTTTGATCGATTGCGCGTCTGCTGTAGCGAACAGGGCTACCAGAGCGCTGCACAGCACGATTTTTTTGAACATGGTGTTGTTGTTTTGCGGCAAATCTAAGAAGGAGAAAGCAATCCGGCGGCGGGATGGCGGAAGTGGGGAAAAGCCCCTGGCGGCACGTACGCTAATTCCTGTAAATTTGACGGTGCAGCCTTTTATAAGCGCTGAGCTGAGTTGATACCCAAGCACCCATTACACTATGCCGAAACCCTTTATTGCCTCATCCGCTACGAATGGCCATGACCGTGAATATCACCTGCTGGAGCAGGCTCCCTTTCCCGTTTGTATTTTGCGGGGTGCTGACTTCGTAGTGGAAATGGCCAATGAAAAGGTCCTGGAGATCTGGGGCGTCACGGCCGCAGAAGCGATCGGCCGGCCTTACCTGGAGGTAAATCCGGCTGCCCGGGAGCAGGGCCGGGAACAGGTTTTTGAACATATTTACCGCACCGGCGAAGAAGCGGTCGTGGATGAAGTGGCGGTGCGCATTTCCCGCAAGGAGCAAACCCTGGACCAGGTGCACAAGATCCATTACGTGCCGGTCCGGGATACCGGGGGCACCATCACCGGCATCATGGCCGTCGGCATGGACATATCCGGGCAGGTGCAGGCCCGCAAAAAGCTGGAATCCAGCGAAGAACAGCTCCGCATCGCCCTGGAAGTGGGCGGCCTGGGTTTTTATGACTTTATCACCGGCACCGGCGATGCCATGTGGTCGGACCGGGCCAAGGAGATCTTCGGCCTCGAAGGCGAAGGAACGGTTCCTTACGAAACTTTTTTGCAGTCCGTGCATCCCGGCGACCGCCAGCGCATTCATAACGACCTGGTGCAGGCCCTGGAGCGCGCCGACAGCCAGCGGCTCGCCAACGAATACCGCATTACCGGCCTGCACAACGACCGCCTGAGGTGGGTACGTACCAATGGGAAGATCTTTTTCGACCAGGAGGGAAAAGCCCAGCGGATCATCGGGGTGATCCAGGACATCACCGGGCAGAAGCTGGCGGAAGAAGCCCTGAAAACCAGCGAGGAGCGCTTCCGGACGCTGGCCAACAACGCCCCCATGTGGGTATGGATGGTCGATGCGCAGCTGCAGGCCACCTATGCCAATAACGAGATGCTGGAGTTTACCGGCCTGCAGCAGGCCGCCGGGCTCACGAAAGAAGCCTGGGATCGCCTCCTGCATCCCGACGACCTGGCCGCCACCAAAAATATTTTCAACGCCGCCCTGTTCCAGGAAGGACCCTATACGCTGGAGGTACGGGCGCTCCATGCCGCCACCGGCGAATACGAATGGTTCCTGCTGAAGGGGGTGCCGCTCCTGGACCAGAGCACCCTAACGGGCTATATCGGCACGGGCGTGAACATCCACCCGCAAAAGATGTTCATGGAAAAGCTGGAACAGCTGGTGGTGGAACGCACCCAGGAGCTGCTGCGCTCCAACGAAGACCTGCAGCAGTTTGCCCACGTGGCCTCGCACGACCTGAAAGAGCCGGTACGCAAGATCCGGACCTTCGGCAGCCTCATCCTGCGCGAATTCGAACATACCCTGCCGGAAAAGGCAAAGCTGTACCTGGGCAAGATGGAAGCCGCCGCCGCCCGCATGTACAGCATGATCGAGGGCGTGCTGGTCTACGCCTCGGCCGAGGCCGCGGAAATCAAAAAGGTGCCGGTTTCGCTGTCGGATACCCTCTACAGCGTGGAAACCGACCTGGAGGTGGTGATTCACCAGAAGGGAGCCGTGATCCGCTACGGCAACCTGCCGGTGGTGCCGGGCGCCCCGGTGCTGCTGCACCAGTTGTTTTATAACCTGGTCAATAATTCCCTGAAGTTTTCCCGCCCGGGGGTCCCGCCTATAATCACCCTTTCGGCCGAAACCCGCACCGGTGCGGAGTTGCCCGCCTCCCTGCTGCTGCCCCCCGAGGCGCCCTACGTAGTGGTGGAGCTGGAGGATAACGGCATCGGCTTTGAGCCGCAGCACGAAGACAGCATTTTCAAAACCTTTGGCCGCCTGCACACCCGCGAGCAGTACGAAGGGACCGGCCTGGGCCTTGCCCTCTGTAAAAAGATCGCCGAGCGCCATGGCGGCTCCATCCGGGCCGAGGGAAAGCCGGGCGCGGGCGCAAAGTTTATCGTGTACCTGCCGCTGGAGCACCAATAGTGCCTTTATTCTGTTCATCAACTACAGGATGGTGCTGGCACCCGCCTGCCATACCGATGAAAGCCTGATCCCGGAACTGGAGGGCCCTTACCCGGAGCGGCCGAACTACCCGTAAGCGGAACATTTACTGGATTCAGACAACGATAACTATTATAAGCCAAGTGGCAACCGATAAGACTGTCATCAGTATGATAATTGTTGCTCAGAACAAGCCCTAAAAGGTCACCGTGGACTTCAGGGGCGTATCGCCTGAAGAACCGCCGGCAAGGATATCGAAGGCGCCCGTCTCCAGCACCCACCTGCCCTGGATATCGTTGTAATATTGGAAGGCATCTTCGTTGAGCGTTACCGTTACCTCCTTTTCCTCTCCCGGCTGCAGCCACACTTTCTGAAAACCTTTCAATTCCTTTTGCGGACGGGGCAGCAGCGACCGCTGCTGGTGCACGTACACCTGTGCTACCTCGGCACCGGCAACCTTGCCGGTATTTTTCAGGCGGAACGTTACCGTTGCGCGGCCGGTGGCGGCGGTTGCCACCTTGATGTTGCTGTAGGCAAAACGGGTATAGGACAGCCCGTGGCCAAACGGGAAGAGCGGTTGTACGTTGTAGGTATCGTAATAGCGGTAGCCCACGTAGATGTCGTCGAAGTAATAAACCGATTTGCCGTCGCCGGGAAACTGTCCCAGCTTATGCGCCGGCACATCTTCCAGCGTTTTGGGAAAGGTCATGGGCAGCTTGCCCGAAGGGTTCACCTGGCCGTAGAGGATGCGGGCCAGGGCATGGCCGCCCTCCATACCCCCATACCAGGCCTGCACGATGCCCCGGGCCTGCGGCGCCCAGGCCGACAGGTCGGCCGGGCCGCCGCCGATCAGCACCACCACCGTCCGCGGGTTGGCAGCCACCACGGCCTTTATCAGCTCGTCCTGCCCGAACGGCAGGTGCATGTCGGGCTTGTCGGTGCCTTCGGCATCATAGGCGTTATCGCTCCATTTGCTGTAATTGTAGCCATGCGTCCAGCCGCCGACCACGATGGCCACGTCGGCCCTGGCCGCGGCCGCGGCTGCTTCTTTGATCAGGGCCGCATCGGCCGTGGCAGCCCGCTCATCCTTGTAGCCCGGGGCGAATTGAATGGTGGTTCCTTTACCCGCCAGGGCTTGCAGGCCCTGCAGCGGTGTCACCTCGTAAAAAGCCCGCACCTGCGAGGAGCCGCCGCCCATGGACTGGGGCCGCAGGGCGTTCGCCCCGATCACCGCCAGGCGCCTGATTTTCTTCGCATCCAGGGGCAGCAGGCCGCCTTCGTTCTTCAGCAGCACGATGCCTTCCTCCGCCACCCGGGCCGCCGTTTGCTGGTGCTCCTTTGTATTGTACGCGCCCTTTTTGCGGCTCCCGTCCATCATGCCGGTTTTATACATGACGCGTAAAATGCGGCGCACCTTATCGTCGATCAGCGCTGCGGGAATACGGCCGGTGCGGACCAGGGTCACCACCGTATCGCCCAAAAAGAATTTGCCGTAGTTGCGCTGGGCGCCCTGTTCCAGGTCGGTGCCCATTTCCAGGTCGGTGCCGTTCCAAAGGGCTTCCCAGGTGTTGTGGACAGCGCCCCAGTCGCTCATGAGGAGACCCTGGAAGCCCCACTCGCCTTTCAGCACGCCGTTCACCAGGAAATGGTTGTGGGTGGCCCACTGGCCGCGGAACTTGTTGTAGGCGCCCATGACGGTATTCACGCCGCCCTCGGTAACGGCAGCCTTGAAACCGGGAAGGTAAATTTCCCTTAAGGCCCGCTCACTCATCTGCACGTCGATATGTCCGCGGTCTTTTTCCTGGTTGTTGGCGGCATAGTGTTTCAGGCAGGCCGACACGCCCTGGTCCTGCACGCCTTTGATGTAGCCCACGCCCATGCGGCTGACCAGGTAGGGGTCTTCGCTCTGGTACTCGAAGTTGCGGCCGTTGAGCGGCGAGCGCAGGATGTTGATGCCGGGACCGAGGATGACGTCCTTGCCGCGGAAGGCGGCCTCGCTGCCCAGCACCTGGCCGTAGGCATAGCCCAGGGCAGGGTTCCAGGTGGCGGCCAGGCACACGCCCGTAGGCAGGTAGGTGCCGCTGTCGTACACGTTTTTGTCCAGCGTCCAGTCGCGGCCGTGCTCGGGGCGCACGCCGTGCGGCCCGTCGGAGGTGGTCAGTTCGGGTATGCCCAGGCGGGGCACGCCACCCGAAGTGAAGGAGGAAGAGGCATGGATCATGCCCACCTTTTCTTCCAGCGTCATCTTTTGGATCAGGTCGCTGATTTTCTTTTCGTTGGCCGCATCGTTTTGCGCTCCTGCCGTCAGGCCCACGGCCAGGGCAGCGGATAAAAACAGTTTTCTCATGGTTGGTGGTATCGCGAATAAATTTTGAAAGTTGGAAAGCAAATGCGCGGTTCCTGTTATTGTTTTACGGTAACCTGCCTGCCTGAATAGCGTACCGTAGCATCGGGCTTCCGCTCAAGGTCCAGGGCAACGGGTTTTTCCCGGGAAACCCAAACTACGTTGAACACACGGTTTTGCAGCATGCCCGGGAATTGTCCCTTGCGGTCGCCGATGGTCAGCATTTTCGTTTGTTCGTTATAGTGAAAAGGAATTTGCGCATGCAGTCCTTTCTCGTAATTGTTATTGGTGCCTTCATCTTCATAAAGCGTAAACGAAGCGTTTTTGCCGGTATAAACAAACAGCGTAATGCTGTCGGCGGTCTTTTCGGAAGTGTATTGCAGCTCGGGACCCAGGGGCAGGATGCTGCCTTCCTTTACATAAACCGGCATCCGTTGGTAGGGTGCTTCGGCGGTTATTCTTTTTCCGCCAGGAGTATATTTCCCGGTATACAGGTCGTACCAGCCCTGGCCGGAGGGCAGGTACAGCTCTTTTTCCCGCTCTTTATAAGTATACACCGGGCTGACCAGCAACGAAGGCCCGAAGAGGAACTGGTCGCCGATGCCGGTAACGGCCGTATCAGCGGCAAAGTCCATGACCAGGGCCCGCATCAGCGTGTAGTGGTCGTGGTAAGCTTTGCCGGCCAGCGAATAAATGTAGGGCAGCAGGCGGTAGCGCAGGCGGTTGTAGTACAGCATGCTTTGGTAGGCCGGGTGGTCGTCGGGGGCGATGTGGTACAGCTCGCGGAACGGGAACTGGCCGTGCACGCGGAACAGCGGGCAAAACGCTCCGAACTGGTACCAGCGGGTCGACAGTTCGCGCCACTCGTCGAGGTCGGCGCCTGCCTTGGCCTTTTCGTAGCGCTGCTCCACGGCAAAGCCGCCGATGTCGGAGGTCCAGTAGGGAATGCCCGAAAGTGAAAAATTCAGGCCGGCAGGGATCTGCGCTTTAAAATCCTCCCAGCGGGCGGCGATGTCGCCGCTCCAGGTAGCGGCGGCATAGCGCTGCGAGCCGGCAAAGGCCGAACGGGTAAGAATGAACACCCGCTTGTTCGCATCGGCCGAGCGCTGGCCTTCGTAAATGCCTTTGGCATTCATCAGCGGGTAGGCGTTCAGGTACTGGGCGGCGGGGCCGGCGGCCAGGGGCACCATCTGCTCTTTCCGTTTCTCCGGGCTCACATTCGAAAGAATGTCCGGCTCACTGGCATCCATCCACCAGGCATCCACGCCTTTGGAAAAAAGCTTTTCGTGGAGCAGGTCCCAGAAACCCCTGCGCGCCCCGGCATTGAAGGGATCGTAAAAGGTGGAGACATAGCCCTTGCCGATCCAGTCGCGCTGTCGGTCGGCGATGTTGCGGGTGTACAGCCAGCCCTTGCGGTTAAAGTCGTTATAAGCCGAAATGCCTTCATAAAATTTCGGCCAGACCGAGATCATGAAGCGGGTATGGTACTGGTTGTGCAGCACCCGGATCATGCTGTCGGCATTGGGAAAGCGGGAGGAATCGAAGGCCTGGCTGCCCCAGTCGTCCTGCTTCCAGTAGCTCCAGTCCAGCACGATATTGTCCAGCGGCACCCTGCGCTTGCGGAACTCCGCCACCGTGCCCAGGAGGTCGGCGGCGGTCTTGTAGCGCTCGCGGCTTTGCCAAAAGCCCAGCGCCCATTGGGGCACCAGGGTGGCCCGGCCGGTAAGGGTGCGGTAGCCCGCGATCACCTCGTCCATGCTGCCGCCCCCGATAAAGTAATAATCCAGCTGCCGGCCGGCCTCGGAAGAAAAGCCAAAACCGTCCGCCGGCACGGGTTCCTGCACCTTCAGCGACAGGTAGGACTCGCCGCCGTTGGGGATCCATTCCATTTTTACGGGCACCTTTTTTCCGCCTTCCAGCGGCAGGTCCAGCAGGGCGGAACCCGGGTTCCAGGGCTGCCGCCAGCGGTCGAGCACCAGCCGGCCATCGACCCACAGCTTCAGGTAGCCGCCGTAGGTAAAGCGCAGCTGGTAGGGACCGCCCCGCTCCGAAGCCAGGCTGCCCTCCCAGCGCACCAGCCCTTTATCGGGCCTGAAGGCGGCCGGCAGGCGCCATTTGGTATCGTTGAGGAATTCGTAGTTGATGGAGGAATGGGGCTCTTCCCCTAAAATATCTTCCGCCTTGTTCTTGTCGTTGGCAAAGGAGGCCGTCAGCCAGCCCTGCCGCCCGTCGCGGTCAAAGAGCTGCAGGGCCGATAACGGGCGCAGCGGCGCTTCGCTGCCCACGCGGGTGAGGGAATAGTTGTCCCACAGCAGGCCGTAATTTTTGCGGGAAATTAAAAAGGGAACGGCCACCTCGGTATTGTTCTGAAAAAGGAACACCTGCCGGCCGGCGTAATTGAACAGGCCGTCCTGGTGCTGGCCCAGTCCGTACCAGGCATCGCCGGCTCCGGTGGTGAAGGAACGCGTCACCTGCCACAACTGCCGCCCTTCGAACAGGGCCGGCTCGAAGCTGCGGCCCTGGATGTTTTCGGCCAGCAGTCGGCCTCCCCTGCGGTCGGAAAACACCACCGCGCCGGTCCGCAGTGATACGGAAGCCGTGAGGGCGGAAGTTTTCAGCACCAGCGTGTCTTTTTCCCGTCCCAGCGTCCAGGGGGTTGCGGAAGGAGCCGTGGGGAGCACCACCAGGCTGGTATCGGCGGGCAGCTCGCGGGTGGGCGCCGCCTGCACCCGGATGATGTGCGGCCGCACCACCTGCAGCCGCAGCAGGCGAACCGAACCGGAAAAGGAAGCGTCGGGATATACCTGCACGCCATCGGCGGTTTTTACAAAAGCGGGCGCCTGGGCCTGCCCCCGCAGGGAGCAACTTAGGGCAGTAAGACCCAAAACAAGGGAGCAAAACTTTTTCAGCAGCATGTCGGTTACTTTTTCCGGAAACCGGTATTGTGGTTTAGGGGCCCGAATTTAGGGTTTGTTTTAACAGAAGGATGGCATTGCCGAAAAAGAGAGAATTTGGAATTTGGTGATTGAAGGTAGATATTTGGAACCGGAAAACAGGGGGGTCCGACGGGGGATCGCCATTTATGAATGGTAATCAGCCGGATACGTGAAAACCGGAGCACCACCCCCTTTTCCCGGCACCCCAAAACCAAGAACCGGTTTTTGCGCACAGGATTTGCGGGGAAACCAGACTTAAATAAATGTCATGAAAGCACAGTTTACGAAACTAGTTAAGGCGGGCAACAGGCTCAGGGAGTTCAATTTCAGGAAGTTACCCAGCGCCGAAAACAATTTATTTCACGTGGATATCAGCGACGACCGCGGCAACCGCATCATTTTTAAAATGCGGAAGAACGCCAACGAGCCCTGGAAGATCATCGACGAAAACCTGCCGCCCTGGATCTACGAGGTGGAAGGAAAGCTGAACGAAGTGATGGAAGAACAGAACTGACCGCAGGCCCAACGCTCAAAAACGTCAAAAGCGTCACATCCGACAAATAAGTCATAAAAGGTTACACCCAAAAACTGACTGTTTACCGTAAATGAACTTTTGCATGAGACCGGTGGATCCATTCATTGTTATCGGAGCGGCGGTCATATACGCGGCTGCGGACGGCGCCCTGGAGGTTGTACCGGTCCTTTCCTTCACCCCCATACATCAGGATCCTGATCTGTGACGAGGCGGCTTCATCGATCTCAAACGTATCATCGCCCTGGAACCCCAGGAGGTAAATGAACCGGGTTTCTCCCGGAAGAAAGGTACGTTCGTACAGTTTCCGTCCAATCCCCCTACCCTCTTTATAACGGTGCACCGTCACCGTTATATTTTTATCTTTATCTCCTTTTACCCGGAACAGCTCGCCCTCATCGCTTCCGTGCACCTGCACGCCTTCGGCGAGGTGGCGGTAATATTCCAGCACCTTTTCGCCCAGGGCGTCGCGGCGGCTGATCAACTTACCCACCAGCAGGGCGCTGTCGAGGGCAAAGATCTCGGGCGGCAGTTGTTTCACCGCCGCGATGATCACGCTGTCGGGCAGCCGCCGGCAAAAGGCTTCGGTTTCGGCCTTCCAGGCGCGGGCATCCAGGCCGTTGAGGAACACCCGGTCGAAATGGCGGGACTTTATATTCAGGGGCTTCAATCCTTTGGCATTCCAGGTAAACCGCGAAATATGGCGCATGGCCGTCAGCCGGGCCAGCCAGGGCAGCAGGCCGTCCGAATGGAAAAAAGCCTGGTCGCGGTCGCGGGGGATGGCGTAATAATAGGTTACCTTTCCCGAGTCGACGGCGCCCCAGCGCCACTGGTCGGCATGGCGGTCCCAGTCGGCCGACAGCATATCGAGCAGGCGGGCCCGGAGCACGCGTCGCTGCAATACCAACTGGTCGTTTTCCTCCACGATCAGCTCCAGCACATCATCGGTCTTTGCCGTTTCCGAGCCGTCATGGGTCGGTTCCCGCTCCTCCAGCATGCACACGGTGCCCCCCATCGGCTCGCGGAATTTTCCGAACGCCCCATCATCGGGCACATAATACAGTGTCGGCCGGGGCGCCATGATGCCGGCCTTGTGGGCGAGGTAGCCTACCGTCACCGCCGCGTAGGGATGCGCCGCCGAGATCATGTCCTGCACTATTTTATTCAGAAACGTTTTGCGGGCCCACAAGGGCAGGGCGCCTTTGGCGTCCTTGTCCACCGTACGCAGGGCCCATTCGCGCCCCCGGTTGTCGGTCAGCCGGAGCGACTTGGTCTGCTGCCCGCCGCCCATCTCCGTGGGTGTCAGCCCGCTTTCCGCCAGTCGAAACACCGGCAGGGTCACCGGCGTGTGCCATTCGCGCCGGTAGTTGTTGCCCATGATCCACCGCCGCAGAAAAGTGGCGGGCTGGTACCGGTCGCTGGCCGCCACGGTAACGGAATCGGGAAAGGAGGAAGCTTTCTTTGGCGCCTGGGCAGCACCCTCCGCAGCCGCCAGCGACAGCACTACCGGCAACATTTTCAGGAAACTCGATATACTATTTTTCGCCATTGTCCGCAATAATGCAAACGATGCGCCGGACTTCTTTATACTTTTACCGCCATGAAAATTTCGCTCTGGACCATAGGAAAAGCCCATGAAGGGTATGTAAAGGAAGGCATTGGTGAATTCACCAAACGCATTTCGAAATACTACCCGGTGGAATGGAACATCCTTCCCGTGCCGAAAGGCGCCACCCTGCTGTCGGAGGGGGACATGAAAAGGCGCGAAGGGGAAATGCTCCTGCAGGCGCTGCGGCCCGACGACTACCTGGTGGCCCTGGACGAAAGGGGCAAGGAAATGAGCTCCGAGGGACTGGCCACCTTCCTGCAGGCCCGCTCCAATGAAAGCGTACGCAACCTGGTGTTCCTCATCGGCGGCGCCTACGGCCTGGACGAGCAGGTGTTGCAACGGGCCAAAACAAAATGGTCGCTTTCACAACTGACCTTCCCTCACCAGCTGGTACGCCTTATCTTAGCGGAACAGGTATACCGGGCCTGTACGATCCTGCGCAATGAGAAATATCATCATAAGTGAGGGGATTGGTTAATTGGTTAATTAGTCAATTGGGAATTGGGAAGAGAGAGATTTATAAACATTAAACAGCATTCATGGAACTGTCCATTACCGTTATTATTGTGGCCGTCACCACGCTGGTGTCCCTGCTGGCGGAGGCCAACCAGCAAATAAAGCAACAACTCATTTTTTACCCGCCGGCTATTTCGCGGAACCACCAGTGGTACCGGTTCATTACCTGCGGCCTGATCCATGGTGATTTCGGGCACCTGTTTTTCAACATGCTGTCCATGTACCTGTTCGGGCGCTTCGTGGAAGAAGGCTTCAACGGCCTCTTCGGCGACCAGGGCAAATGGATGTACCTCTTCCTGTATGTCTCGGCCCTGTTCGTGTCGCTCATGCCCACCTATACCAAGCA
Source organism: Huijunlia imazamoxiresistens (assembly GCF_037132455.1). Lineage (NCBI taxonomy): Bacteria > Pseudomonadati > Bacteroidota > Chitinophagia > Chitinophagales > Chitinophagaceae > Huijunlia > Huijunlia imazamoxiresistens. The sequence continues at coordinate 59,846 of NZ_JBBBEI010000010.1, forward strand.
CAAGGACGATCCGCATTATATGAGCCTGGGCGCTTCCGGCGCGGTGAGCGCCATCGTCTTCGCCGGCCTGATGCTGGTGCCCACCCTGGGCATTTACCTGTTTTTCATTCCCATTCCCATACCCGGTTTCATTTTCGCCCCCCTCTACCTGCTCTTTTCCTTCATGATGGAGCGCAAGGGCGGCGACAACATCAACCACTCCGCCCACATCTGGGGCGCCCTCTACGGCGTCCTCTTCATGGTCATCGCCAGCAAATCCGTTGACTACCCCCTGCTGCAAAACATGGTGCACGAAATCGGGGAGTATATCCGGAGTAAGGGGTGGCTGTAACTTTGAGTTTACGGGTTTAAAGTTTACGGGTTTACGCGTTGCTTGCGCCCGTCAGGAACTCGTAAACTTGTAAACTCGCAAACTCGTAAACTTTTAACGGACCTCTAACCGCCACACCTCCCTCGTTCCGGGGACTACTTTGAAGCGGTCGTCGATGCGGAGGCCGAGCACCCAGGCGATGCGTTTGTCGGATTCCAGCACCCAGACGTCTTCTTTCTGGATCCTGGAGAGGCGCTGGTCGATGAAGAAGCGGGAAAGCTTTTTCTTTTTGCGCAGGCCCAGGGGATAGAAGTAATCGCCGGCCTTCCATTTGCGCAGCAGCAGGGGAAAGCGAATTTCTCTGGCGTCCAGCAGGGCGATGGCCGGGTCCGCGGACATGTTCACTTTTTCTGCAGGCAGCTGTTGCAGGGTCAGGGTTTTGCCGCCGAAGGACAGTTGGTGTGCGCCTTCATCGATAAGGATGATGCCGCTTTCTTCGGTGCGCAGGGGAGCGATGATCAGCCAGGCACGGTTGCGCAGCAGGCGGTGGGTGGGGCTGTCGATGTATTTCCCGGTTTCGCTTTGCAGCAATTTTAGCACCTCGTCCACCTGCCGGTGGGTGAAGCCGTAGCCGCTGATGATCTCGTACACCAGGGTGGGCAGCGAACGGGATTTTGCCAGCTTCAGCACCGGGATGTGCACCTCCGTTCCCCTTACTTCCAGCAGCCGCTTTTTTTCCTTTTCCACCGCTTCCCGGTAGATGGCTTCGATGCCGGTAAAACGCAGGATACCGGACGCCAGGTTCTGCCGCACCTGCGGGTACACCTGCTCGATGGCCGGCAGCACAGTATGGCGCAGGTAGTTGCGCGTATACTTGGTTTCGTCGTTACTGCTGTCGTGCACCCATTCGAGGCCCCGTTCCGCGGCATAGGCCTCTACCTCCTCGCGGCCGGCAAACAGCAGCGGGCGTACGATGTTGCCCGCTTTGGGACGGATGCCCCGTAAGCCGCTGATGCCGGTGCCCTTGAAGAAATTCATCAGCACGGTTTCAATGTTGTCGTCGCGGTGGTGGGCCGTCAGCAGGTAGTGATGGACCAGGGGCTCCCCGTTGACCTTAGAGGATTGACCATTGACGACCTCCGCAAACCAGTCGTAGCGCAGCTTGCGGGCGGTTTCCTGGATGGAAAGGCCCCAGTCGGCCGCCGTTTGCGCCGTATCGAACCGCTGCAGGAAGAAGGGCACCTGGTAGTGTTCGGCCAGATGGCGCACGAAGGTTTCGTCGCGGTCGCTTTCCGCCCCGCGAAGGGAAAAATTGCAGTGGGCGATGGAAAAGGCCAGGCCGGCACGGGCGCAGAGGTCGCACAGGACCACCGAGTCCACCCCGCCGCTAACGGCTATCAATAAACGATCGCCTGTACCAAACAGGTGGTTTTCTTTAATATACGCAAGGAATGATTGAAACAAGTTCGTGGTTTGAAGTGGGTGGTTGGTGGTTCGGAAGCCTGGTGCAACATTGATGAGCTTTTTACCCATTTGCGCATTGCCCATTGTCTATTGACCATGGACCATTGTCTAATGCTTTTTGCTAAAACGTCAGGTCTTCGTAGGCGGTGCGCAGCTCGTTGTAGGCATGCTGGTCGCCGGCTTCTTTGGCCTTCTGCATACCCTTTTCGTATACGGCTATGGCTTCCTGCTCCCGTTGGTTGCGCTCCAGCAGCTTGGCCAGGTGGTAATAGCTGCCCACGTAGCTTTCATCGGCCCGCAGGAGGTTTTCAAACACGGTCTGCGCCTCCCCGTCCTCGCCCTTTTTTATGAGCTCCAGGGCCAGGGCGTGCTGCAGAAAACTATCGCCGGGGTTGGCGGCCAGGTACTCTCTGATCCGGGTGATTTTATCCATTTCCTTCTGGGACCGCTTATTTTTTGCGGCTTTCTTTTTGCTTATATTTGAGAATGTTAGTTGCATAAGCAACTAATGAACCTTAACTTTAATGGTATGAAAATTCTGGTGTGCATCAGCAAAACGCCTGACACCACGGCAAAAATAGCCTTCACGGAGAACAACACGAAATTTGCCGAGGCGGGTGTGCAATGGATTATCAATCCCTACGACGAATGGTACGCCCTGGTTCGTGCCCTCGAATTGAAAGAAGCCGACCCCGCCACGGTACTTCACCTGGTCAACGTCGGCGGCGCCGACAGCGACGCCATCATCCGCAAGGCCCTGGCGCTGGGCGGCGACGAAGCCATCCGGGTCAATGTCGAGCCCGAAGAAAGTTATTTTACCGCCCTGCAGCTGGCCGAAGTGGTGCGCCAGGGAGGCGGCTACGACCTGATCCTTACGGGCAAAGAAACCATTAATTACAACAACGGGGCGGTCGGCGGCATGCTGGCGGAACTGCTGGACCTGCCCTACGTGGCCGGCGCAATCTCCTTGCAGCTGGCGGGAAGCACCGCCACGGTAAAACGCGAAATTGAAGGGGGCGAAGAAACCGTAGAGGTTCCGCTCCCGCTGGTGGTCAGCTGCCAGAAGGGCGTGGCCGAGGCCCGCATCCCCAACATGCGCGGCATTATGGCGGCCCGCACCAAGCCCCTCAAGGTGGTGGAGCCCGTGGCGGCGGACACCTTTACTTCGGTGGCCTCCTTCGGCCTGCCCCCGGCCAAGGCCGGCGTCAAGCTGGTGCCCGCCGACCAGCCGGAAGAACTGGTGCGCCTGTTGCATGAAGAAGCCAGGGTGATCTGAGGAATTCGTTAATTGGTTAATTGGGAATTAAGGAAGGTGGAACACCCAACACAAAACTGATTCTGACCTTGTGGGGAAAGTCAGGAAAAGACCATTTCATACAAGAAAGCATTGCCGACCTAAACCCCAATATCCCAATTAACTAATGAACCAATTCCCCGGGTTTAACTCCTGTTACCCATTTAAAAAAATCTTTCAACTATGAGCGTTCTCATATACATCGATCATTCGGATGGCAAAGTCAAGCGGAGCACGTTGGAAGCCATCAGTTACGGCGCAAAGATCGCCGCGCAGACCGGCGAAGCGGCCGAAGGCGTGGCCCTGGGTTCCGTAAGCGACGACCTGGCGGCCCTGGGCCAGTACGGCCTGAAGAAAGTGCACCACGTACCGGACGGCAGCCTGCAGTCCTTTGATTCGGGCGTGTACGCCAAGGTGGTGGCGCAGGTGGCTGCCGAAACCGGCGCCACGGTGGTGGTGTTTTCCAATAATTCGAGCGGGAAAGCGCTGGCGCCCCGGGTGGCCGTGCGGCTCAAGGCCGGCCTGGTAGCCGGCGCAGCGGCCCTGCCCGAAACCGGCGGCGGCTTCGTGGTCAAAAAGAATGTTTTTTCCGGGAAAGCCTTTTCCAACATCACGGTGCAGACGCCCGTAAAAGTCATTTCCCTGAACGTCAACGCCTTTACCATTGCCGCCGCCAACGGCGCCCCGGCCGAGGTAGCGCCCTTTGCCGCCACCGTGGACGCCCCGAAGGTAAAGGTCGTCTCCAGCGATAAAACCACCGGAACGGTGTCGCTGACCGAAGCGGAACGGGTGGTCAGCGGCGGCCGCGGCCTCAAAGGCCCGGAGAACTGGGGCATCGTGGAAGACCTGGCCTCGGCCCTCGGCGCGGCGCTGGCCTGCAGCCGGCCCGTGGCCGACGCCCACTGGCGGCCGCACAACGAGCACGTGGGCCAGACCGGCATTGCCGTGGCGCCCAACCTGTACGTGGCCATCGGCATCAGCGGGGCGATCCAGCACCTGGCCGGCGTCAACCGCAGCAAAGTCATCGTGGTCATCAACAAAGACCCCGAAGCCCCCTTCTTCAAGGCGGCCGATTACGGGATCGTAGGCGACGTGTTTGAGGTGGTTCCCAAAATCACCGAAGCGGTAAAAAAATTAAAAGGCTTAAGCTGAGCTTAAGGCCAGAATCTGCCCCGGCAAAACAGTTCGGGGCATTTTTATTTGTTGAAAATATGTAGGTTTGTACCTATTCAACCGAATACGTAATCGTACAAGTTTTTATCAGGTTCATGTTATGAAGAAAATAGAATTGGAAATTGTTGCCTTATCTCACAGTATCACCCAAACCCATTCGTATGCCGTAGTATTGGGCGAAGTAAACGGTTTAAGGCGGCTGCCGATTGTTATCGGGGGTTTTGAGGCCCAGGCAATTGCAGTGGCCCTGGAAAAAATGCAGCCCAGCCGTCCGCTTACCCACGACCTGATGAAAAACTTCATGAATGGTTTTAACATCGACCTCCAGGAAGTAGTGATCACCGACCTGCAGGAAGGCATCTTCTACTCCAAACTGGTGTGCACATCCGAAAACGACACCATCGAAATCGATTCCCGCACCTCCGACGCCCTGGCCCTGGCCGTGCGCTTCGGCTGCCCGGTATATACATATGAACACATCCTGGAAAGCGCCGGCATCCTGATGGAAGATACCTCCTCTTCCAAAAAGCAAAAAACCCCTTCCGAGTACGAGGAAGACCCCGGCAAGGAAGACCTGAAAGCCATGTCGCTGGACGACCTGAACAAGCTTCTGAACGATGTGCTGGAGCACGAAGATTACATCCGGGCCATTGCCATCCGCGACGAGATCAACAGCCGCAAGAAAAACAAATAAGCGCCTGTTCCTCTCCGTTGCCTGCCGGCTTCCGGCGTTTTATCCATCCGTCTCATACGCTTAATCAGAAATTTTTGGTTGTCTTTCCCAACTGTAAAATCAACCTGGGCCTGCATATCCTGCGCAAACGCGGCGACGGCTTCCACGACCTGGAAACCGTCTTCTACCCCGTTGCCCTGCAGGATGCCCTGGAAATCATAACAAACACCGCCGGCGACGGGCCGGTGCTGCATCCCTCCGGCCTGGTGATCGACGGCCGCCCGGAGGACAACATCTGCACCAAAGCCTATGGCCTGCTGAAAGCCGATTTTCCCCTCCTGCCGCCGGTGCACCTGCACCTGCACAAGGTGATTCCCGCCGGCGCAGGCCTGGGCGGCGGCAGCGCCGATGGCGCCTTTACCCTGCTGGCACTGAACCGCAAATACCGGCTTGGACTGACCGAAGAACAGCTGCTCCGCTATGCCCTGCAACTGGGCAGCGACTGCCCCTTCTTTATCCACAACAAGCCTTGCCTGGCCCGCGGCCGCGGCGAAGAGTTCGAAGCCATCGGCCTGGACCTGTCGGCGTTCAAAGTGCTGCTGGTCAACCCGAAGATCCATGTGAACACGGGCTGGGCCTTTTCGCAGCTGCAGCCTACCGACCAGCGCCCCTCCCTGAAGGAAGTGGTGGAAAGCCCCGTTGCCACCTGGCAAAACCGGCTGGAAAATGATTTTGAAGGCCCCATCTTTTCGAAATTCCCCGAAATTGCCGCCCTCAAGGCGCAGCTGTATGCCCTGGGCGCCCTGTATGCTTCCATGAGCGGGAGCGGCTCCACGGTCTACGGCCTCTTTCCCAAAGAACAGCCCCTGTCCCCTTCCTTCCCTGCTCATTATTTTGTCCGGGAATGTTAAGCCCCTGTTCGCCCTTAACGAGCCTGCCGTCCACGCTTTTAGCCCGGATATCGTAATTTGGACCCCCTAAACTGAACTTATGGCCCCTGTATCTGCCTTGTCGCCCACGACGCAACATTTTTTGGAACTGGAAGAGAAATACGGCGCCCACAACTACCATCCCCTGCCGGTAGTGCTGAGCCGTGGCCAGGGTGTGTTTGTCTGGGATGTGGACGACAAGCGCTACTTCGATTACCTGAGCGGTTATTCGGCGGTGAACCAGGGGCACTGCCATCCCCGTATCGTGGAGGCCTTGGTGCATCAGGCATCGCGGCTGACGCTGACCAGCAGGGCCTTCCACAGCGACCTGCTGGGCGAGTACGAGCAGTTCATCACCGCTTATTTCGGCTACGACAAGGTTCTGCCCATGAATACGGGCGTGGAGGCGGTGGAAACGGCCATTAAGCTGTGCCGGCGCTGGGGCTATGCCGTGAAAGGCATTGAAGAAAATGCCGCCAAGATCCTGGTATGTTCGGATAACTTCCACGGCCGAACCTCTGCCGTAGTATCCTTCAGCACCGACCCTTCCTCCTACCGGCAGTTTGGTCCTTTTATGCCGGGCTTCGAGGTCATTGCCTACAACGATACCAGGGCCCTGGAGCAGGCGCTGGAAGACAAGAACGTGGCCGGCTTCCTGTTCGAGCCCATCCAGGGTGAGGCCGGCGTGGTGGTGCCGGATGAAGGTTTTTTGACAAAGGCCAAAGAACTTTGCCGTGCCGCCAACGTGCTCTACATCGCCGACGAGATCCAGACCGGCCTTTGCCGGACCGGCAGGATGCTGGCCTGCGACCATGAGGGCGTGCGTCCCGACATCCTTATCCTGGGCAAGGCCCTGAGCGGCGGCACCCTGCCGGTAAGCGCCGTGCTGGCCGACGACCCCATCATGCTGACCATCAAGCCCGGCGAACACGGCTCCACCTACGGCGGCAATCCCCTCGCCTGCCGCGTTGCCATGACCGCCCTGCAAGTGTTGAAGGACGAAAACCTGGCGCTGCAGGCCGCCGACCTGGGCGCGCATTTCCGCCAGGCGCTCCGCAACCTGCAGTCGCCCTTTATCCAAACGGTCCGGGGCAAGGGCCTGCTCAATGCCATCGTGGTGGACCACCCGCAGAAAGACGCCGCCTGGAAGCTGTGCCTGCTGCTGATGGAAAACGGTTTGCTGGCCAAGCCCACCCACGGCGACAAGATCCGCCTGGCACCCCCGCTGGTCATCACCCGCGAACAGATAGACGAAAGCGTGCAAATTATAGCGGCTTGCCTGAAGAAAATATAGACGAAGTGCGACGATAGAAGTACTTATTCTTTCGTGCCTATTTTTGTTTTTAAATACTGAACGACTTTGGAGAATAAAACGGCAATGGAGATGGCGATTGGCCTCAGCGACGGGCTGGGGGTTCCTTTTGTGCTGGCAACGGGCCTGAGCGCCGTTTGCCACTCGCCGGCAACCATTTGCACCATCGTCCTGCTGCAGGCAACTGCCGGTGCGGCCGCCATGGCCTGGGCCGGGTACGAAGCTGCGAAAACCGGCGCCGATACGGCCCCTTCCACAGAAAGCCAGCGGTCCGAAGAGCCGGTACAAAAGGTACGGGCCTTTTATGCCCGCCTGGGCGTTCCGGCCGAGGTGCAGGAACAGGCGGTGACGGAAGCGCTCAAAGACCGGGAAGATTGGAAACACCTGCTGCGGGAAGAACAGGTGGGGCAACCGGCTGCAACGCCCGATCCCTGGAAAGGAGCGCTGGTCATTGGTGCGGCTTATTTTGCCGGCGGCCTGGTGCCGTTAATTCCTTACTTTTTCAGGGACCAGCCCCTGGAGGCCCTGCCTTATGCAACAGCGCTGACCCTCATTTTTCTTTTTACCCTGGGCTGGTGGCGCGGCAAGGCCACGGGCATCGCGCCCCTGCCCGGAGCGCTCCGCATTACCCTGTTAACCGCCCTGGCCGCTACTGCCGCCTTCTTCGTAGCCCGTTTGTTCGTATAAGCCGGTTGCTAACGCCAATGGCTATTCGCCTGCGTGCGCTTTTTTACCGGGATCATTGAACAAGGCACTCAGGAGCACCAGTGCGGAAAAAAACAAAAAGAGATAAAGGGCGGGCTGCCGCTCGGGGCACTCGCCGGCTTCGCAGCGGGAAAGCAAAATGAAATTGCGCAGCGACCAGGTTAAATTAATGGCGGCGACAAAGATGTTGATGCGCACCGCCCACAAGCGGGGGATCAGCGCAAATACCAGGTACAGGCCTACCATTATGATATTGAGGTAACCGGGCTTGCCGTAAGTGGTCCCTTCGGCATGCATGCCGCTGATCACGATGTTCTTGCCCGGAACGACGATCCAGGGAAAGTAAAGGGAAACTATCAGGGCTATGGCGGCCGCTATACCGACCCATTTCATCCAACGCATGGCGCGAAAATAAGCAATTGGCCCATTGGGATATTGGTTAATTGGTTCCTTCGTTAATTGGGCCCGGACATGCGGACGGTTTCTCTCCCTCCCGGATATCCCAATTAACAAAGGAACCAATTAACCAATTCCTTCCTGCTCATAGCTTAAAGCTTAAATCCTATCGACACGCCCAGCACCCGGTGCTTGTTGTTGTTGTCGGCTGAATTGTCGGCGGTGGATTGGAGCTTGGCGAGGCCCAGGCCGTAGCCGACGGCCAGCACTGCCCCTTTGGATTCGATGCCGGCGGTGCCGTTGAGGCCGTAATCGAAGCGGCGCACGATGCCGAAACCGGCCCCTTCCTGGTAGTTCAGCGTGGTGGGATCGTCGTTGGAGAACTCAATGTTCCGTTCCACCTTGCCGCTTCCCAGTATGCCCCGGTATTCGATGCGGGTCTTACCCGATACCCCAATGCCCAGGTAAGGACCGGCACCAAAAAAGAATTTGTGCTGCTGGCCCAGGGGCACCTTGAATACCAGGTTGGCAGGGATCTCGATGTAGTAGATATTAGAGGTCGCCTTGGAGGTAAGGGATTCCGTTTTCGACCCTTTGCCCGTAAACAGGATGCCGGGCTGGAAAGAAAGCACCTCATCAAAAGCAACGTCCCCGATCAGTCCCAGGTGGAAACTGGTAAGCCCTTTGGCGTCGTCCACCTTTCCTTCATCCGTTACCGATACATTGGCAAAATTTACCCCGGCCCTTAACTGTGCTCCCCCCTGGGCTGCCGCACCCGTACAGGCCAGCGCCGAAGCCAGGCCGAATAAAACCAGTTTTCCTTTCATATATATTCAATTTAATGTCAAAAGATGCCAAAAACAGGTACGAATATCCTGTAAAAGACAATTCCTTCCGCACCGAAGCTGCATGAAGTTGCAGACGCAAAAAAAAGCCCCATCATTTTAGCTATAAAATGATGGGGGTCAGGATTTTTAAACGCAGATGGCTTCAACCCGAATCCTGTAGGACAGGAAACTTCCCGGCCAGGATACCAAGGTTCTTCTCCAGGAAGATTAACAGGCGTGGTAGGACATGGATATTGATATTGGAAAACTGAAAACCAAGTCTAATTTAAAAAAAAGAAATGGATAGTTTATCCTTTCCCGGGCGTATTTTTTTCCCGGTTCCAATCCCTCCGCTGCCGGCCGCCTCACTCCTTTTTTTCCGCGGGGATGATGGAAATGCTGCCGTCACGTTCAAGGACAGCGTATTTTATCTGCTCCATCCGTTCCAGTCCCTGGTTCAGGCGGGCCGCCTCCATTATATCCTCCTCGTCTACCTTTACCTTTTTCATTCGCTCCTTCAGGGGCCGGCCGTTGTCCACCAGCACCAGCGGAGCACCGTCAACGATCTTCTCCAGCCACGGCCACTTGCCTTTGATCAACGTAAACACCAGGTCCAGGCCCACCAGGGTGCACACCATGATAAAACAGGCGGTCAGGGAATAGTCCTGGCCGATCAGGGCATTGGTGGTGGTTTCGCTGATGATCAGCAGCAAGACAAAGTCGAAAGTGGTGATCTCCGAAAGGCTGCGTTTTCCCAATATCCTGAAGATCAGGAATACAAACAGGTAAACCGACAAGCCGCGCAAAACAGGGTCCATAATCAGGGGTATATGAAATGAGCAATGGAAAAGGGTTGATCGTTCACCTGCAGTTGCGCCGCAAAGGAGCCGTAGTGCTGGGGCTTCAGGTAAAACACCACCGTAAGGGGGCCGGTTCCTTGGAACCGGTACTGTATCCGCCCGCCGCTATAGGTAGTGGCCTCGGGTTCGGGTATAATGGCGTCGACCAGAAAATTTTTCAGGTAGGGGCCGGGCAGGCTCACGACGGTGGCCGAATCGCCGGCCTGCCGGTCGATCTTCAGCTCCATTTCGGCCTCGTACCGGAAAAATCGTTCATAGGTAACCGTTACCTGGTCCGACCGGAGCTTTTTTTCACTGATGGGACCATTACCAAATAAGCCTATAGCCGCCAGCAGGAGGAAGAGCAAAATAAAGATCCATCCTGCCCGCTGTATTTTCCAGCCTCTCTGGTGAAGGGGGAGGTCTTCGTCTATTTGAAGCGTGGTCTTCACTTCTTCAACGGGATGTTTTTCGCCAGCCATGGGATTGTTGTTAGGTAAACAGGGGAATCCCTTGCAAAACTGTTGCCATTCATGGGATTAAAACCGGCCGGAAACAAAAAAGCCCCGTTTCGCCGAAGGCGAAACAGGGCCATATTCTGCATTGCGGAAGCAGAGCTCCGCAGTGGGGTTGATCTTAGTAATCCATACCCATACCACCGCCCGGCATTGCAGGAGCAGCCGCGGCTTTGGGTTCGGGTTTGTCGGCGATCACGCACTCGGTGGTCAGCACCATACCGGCAATGGAAGAAGCGTTTTCCAGGGCGATACGGCTCACTTTAGTGGGGTCGATTACACCGGCAGCGATCAGGTTTTCGTACTGCTCCGTGCGGGCGTTGAAACCAAAGTCGCCTTGGCCTTCCTTCACCTTGTTGACCACTACGCTGCCTTCGATACCGCAGTTTTCCACGATCTGGCGCAGGGGCTCTTCCAGGGAACGGCGAACGATCTGTACACCGGTAGCTTCGTCGCTGTTCAGGGTTTGGATATTGTCCAGGGAAGCGATGGCGCGAACATAGGCTACGCCACCACCCGGAACGATGCCTTCTTCAACGGCAGCGCGGGTAGCGTGCAGGGCGTCGTCCACACGGTCTTTCTTCTCTTTCATTTCCACTTCGGTAGCGGCACCTACGTTCAGCACGGCTACACCACCGCTCAGCTTAGCCAGGCGCTCCTGCAGCTTTTCACGGTCGTAGTCGGAAGTGGTATTTTGAATTTGGGATTTGATCTGGTTGATACGGGCAACGATCGCTTCTTTTTCGCCACGGCCGCCAACAACGGTAGTGTTGTCTTTGTCGATCACCACGCGCTCGGCTTTACCCAGGTAGGTCAGGTCAGCGTTCTCGAGCTTGTAACCTTGCTCTTCGCTGATCACGACGCCTTTGGTCAGGATCGCGATGTCCTGCAGCATTTCCTTGCGGCGGTCGCCGAAGCCGGGGGCTTTCACGGCAGCTACTCGCAGGGTGCCACGCAGCTTGTTCACCACCAGGGTAGCCAGGGCTTCACCTTCCAGGTCTTCAGAGATGATCAGCAGGGGGGCGCCTTGCTGGGCTACTTTTTCCAGGATATGCAGGATGTCCTTCATGCTGCTGATCTTTTTGTCGTAGATCAGGATGTAGGGGTTCTCCAGTTCGGCTTCCATTTTCTCGCTGTTGGTCACGAAATAGGGAGAAATGTAACCGCGGTCGAACTGCATCCCTTCTACCACTTCGATACCGGTTTCGATACCTTTGGCTTCTTCGATAGTGATCACACCGTCTTTGGAAACTTTGGCCATGGCTTCAGCGATGAGCTTACCGATCTCGCTGTCGTTGTTGGCGGAGATGGTAGCTACCTGCTCGATTTTCTTGTTGTCGTCACCTACAGCCTGGGACTGGGTGCGCAGGTTATCCACAACGGCGCGAACGGCCTTGTCGATACCACGCTTCAGGTCCATGGGGTTGGCACCGGCGGCAACGTTTTTCAGACCTTCGGTGATGATGGCCTGGGCCAGAACGGTAGCGGTAGTGGTACCGTCACCGGCCACATCGGCAGTTTTGGAGGCAACTTCTTTCACCATCTGGGCGCCCATGTTCTCGATAGCGTCTTCCAGGTCGATTTCCTTGGCTACGGAAACACCGTCTTTGGTAACGGAGGGAGCGCCGAATTTCTTCTCGATCACTACGTTGCGACCTTTGGGGCCTAAGGTTACTTTTACTGCGTTTGCCAGAACGTCAACGCCTTTTTTCATTTTGTTGCGGGCGTCGGTTTCAAAAAACAATTGTTTAGCCATAATATGTTGCTGTTTGTAAAGATTGGGGGTTAAAGGATGAAGTTCCAGCTGCGTAGGGGCAGCCGCTGTTGATCCGATGTACTTACACTATTGCTAAAATGTCACTTTCTCTCATGATCAGGTAATCCTGTCCTTCGATGGAGATCTCGGTACCGGCATATTTACCGTACAGAACGGTGTCGCCTTCTTTCACGGTTACCGGCTCGTCTTTTTTACCAGGACCGGCAGCCACAACGGTACCACGCTGGGGTTTTTCTTTGGCAGTGTCGGGGATAATGATACCACCGGCAGTCTTTTCTTCGGCAGCAGCCGGTTTCACAATTACTCTGTCGTGCAATGGGGTAACATTCAATTTGTTAGCCATACGTGTATTTTTTGTTTGGTTTTAAGTGAAAGGTTTCCTTAAACATCCCGTTTTCGGGTGGGACGCGGAAGGTAGTCGATAATTGTGCCATGCGGCCGAAACCGGAAAAAATTGCAGTCTGGCAGCTTTAACATACTATTTGGTCATTCCGGTAGGACATTTTTTACAGGCACCTGCCAAAATTGCACGCATAATAGGCAATAAGCAATAGGCGATAAGCAATAGGCAATGGGCCATATAAAGGTTGCCCATTGCTCATTGCTTATCGCCTATTGCTTATTGCTTATTACTTATTGCCTATCTTCGCCGGCTCAAACAGTTCTTAATCACATGATAAGCAGAAGAAATATTAGGGTAAAAGTGATGCAGACCCTGTATACGTTAGCCACCCTGGAAAAAGAAATCAAGCCCGGCGAACCCGTAAAATTGCTGCAGAAACATTTTGACCAGTCCCGCGAACTCCTCATTTACCTCATTCATTTTTTTACGGAAATAGCCGCCTACGCCGAAACCGACGCCTATGCCCGCTCCTCCAAGCACCTGCCCAGCGCCGAGGACCTGAACGTTAATACCAAGATTTCCGGTAACGAGATCATCTGGAAGATCAAGGAAGACCCCACCCTGCAGGCCCAGTCCGCCCAGGACCGGCCCGACCAGAAAATCGACAAGGACCTGGTGCGCAAGTTCTATTACCTGCTGACCGAAACGCCTGAATACAAAAAATACATCGCCGTAGCCGAGCGTTCCTATAAATCGGAGCGCGAGATCCTGGACTTCCTGTTCAACGACCTGCTGCTGCCCAACGAGCTGTTTACCAGCCACCTCGAAGAGATTTTCATCAACTGGGACGACGATGCCGACATGGTGGTACAGCTGTTCAAAAGCTACCTGCACAAGCCCGGCACCTTCAACTTCCGGCAGATCGTGGCCCCCGACAAATGGGAATTTGCCAAAAGCCTGCTGAATACCGTGCTGGAGAAAAAAGAATACCTCGAATCGCTGATCGTACCGAAGCTGAAAAACTGGGACGCCGAACGTATTGCCCTGCTCGACATGATCATCATGAAAATGGGTGTGGCCGAGTTCAGCTATTTCGACACCATCCCGCCCAAAGTGACCATCAACGAGTATATCGACATCGCCAAGGAGTACAGCACCCAGCAGAGCGGCCAGTTCGTCAACGGCATCCTGGACAACATCCACAAGGAGCTGCAGGAGCAGGGTAAGCTGCACAAAACGGATTTTAAAAAAATATAAAATGTAAAATGCAGAAGGTAATATGTAAAATATGGATGGAAAAATATAAAACACAATAGGACAGCCTGCCGGCTTTATTCCCGGCTTCCTTATTTTACATTTTACATTCTATATTTTACATTTTACATTTGCACGACTTAACCCGTTTTCATGAAACGATTTTTATTAATAGCGCTTGCCGGCTCCCTGCTGGTCGCCTGCGCCAACAGCAGCCAGGATAAGAAGGCCGCCTCCGGCGATTCGACCACCGCCGCCACCACTGCCGCCACGGACTCTGCGAACTACACGACCCTGCAATGGCTCGACAGCACGCACCAGGACCTGCCCAAGGTGAAGGAAGGCCAAGTGGTGGAAGTGCAGTGGCGCTTCCGCAATACCGGCGACAAGCCCCTGGTGATCACCAATGCCTCCGCCAGCTGCGGCTGCACCGTGGCCGAAAAACCCGAGCAACCCATCGCCCCGGGCGGGGAAGGCGCCATCAAGGCCAAGTTTGACAGCAAAGGCCGCGAAGGCGAACAGCGCAAGACCGTATACGTAGGCGCCAATACCAAGGGAACGGAAATGCACGAGCTTTCCTTTGCCCTGGAAGTCGAAAAGAAATAATTTCATCACTAATAACCCGAACAAATATGTATTTATTGCAAGCAGGCCAGGGTGGCGGCGGTTTCCAGTTCATTTTCCTTGGATTGATGATCGTTGTGTTCTGGCTGTTCTTCATTCGTCCGCAGGCGAAAAAGGCCAAACAGCAAAAAAGCTTTATCGACAACATCCAAAAGGGCGATAAAGTGGTGACCATCGCCGGCATCCATGGCGTGGTCAACCGCGTCAACGAGGACGGCACCGTTCAGCTGGAGATCAACCCCGGTTCCTATATCAAGATTGAAAAGAGCGCCATTTCCCTGGAATGGAGCACCCAACTGAATAAAACGGGTACGACTACTACCCCCGCCAAATAGCTAAGCTAAGCGGTAAAAAGAGTGAAAAGAGATAAAGAGTAAACAGGCTCCTTGTCTCTTTTTTTGTTTTGATCCTTTTATGCTTTTCCTTTTTTACGCTTAATTTTCATACTTATACCCTTTAACATGGATAAATTGGGCGGAAGAGGAAGCCCGCAGGGCTTCACTGTGAATAGCCCCGGGTGAAACCCGGGGTCAACCATAGGTCCTTACCACAACCCTGGAGGGGTTGAATGTGTCCTGTTCGATTGACAACCGCTTTTAATTTGGGTAAACATTTCGAATAGGTTTCCCCCAGGGAACGTTCCTGCCGTTGTGGGTCCCACAATCAACCCCGTTGGGGTTGTCGGGATGAACACCGGCTGACCCCGGGTTTCACCCGGGGCTATTCACAGTGAAGCCCTGCGGGCTTCCTCTTCCGCCCCATTTATCCATGTTAAAGCGGTATGACTCTTTATCTCTTTTCCCTCTTTATCTCTTAGTTATATGCTGAAAATAGGAATAACAGGAGGCATCGGGTCGGGTAAGACCACCGTTGCCAAGGTTTTCGAGCTGCTGGGCGTGCCGGTCTATTATGCCGACGCCGCCTCCAAGCGCCTGTACCATACCGACAAGGAACTGATGGCCAGCATCAAGGAGCACTTTGGCGAGGACGTGTACACGGACGATCAGCTGAACCGTTCGCGGCTGGCGGCCCTGGTTTTCAATGCGCCCGAAAAGCTGGCCCTGCTCAACCGCCTCGTGCACCCGCCTACCATACGGGATGCCCAGGAATGGATGGAGCGGCAAACCGCCCCCTT
Organism: Huijunlia imazamoxiresistens; assembly: GCF_037132455.1. Taxonomy (NCBI): domain Bacteria; kingdom Pseudomonadati; phylum Bacteroidota; class Chitinophagia; order Chitinophagales; family Chitinophagaceae; genus Huijunlia; species Huijunlia imazamoxiresistens. The sequence goes on from NZ_JBBBEI010000010.1 coordinate 75,416, forward strand.
CGTGATCAAGGAGGCCGCGCTGCTCTTTGAAAGCGGGTCGGTCCGGGACCTGGACCAGGTGATCGGGGTGCGGGCCCCCCAGGCCCTGCGCCTGCAGCGGGCCATGGAACGGGACAACGCTCCCCGCGAGGAAGTGCTCAACCGCATGCGCCGCCAGATCGACGAAACCATCAAAATGCGCCTCTGCGACTTTGTCATTGAGAATGATGAATTGCAGGCGGTGCTTCCGCAGGTTTTAAGGCTGCACGAGGAGCTGCTGCGGAAAAGCCAGGAAGGTTTGTAGTTGGGTGCATAAAAAAGGGCCCGCTTTTCCTCGTGAAAAGCGGGCCCTTTTTTATGGTTTCTGCCAACAAACCGCTTATTGCAGTTTCTTCAGCGCGTCCTGGATGCGGGACAGGCCTTTTTCGATGTTGGTCATGCTGTTGGCAAAGGACAGGCGGATACAGTCGCTGTCGCCGAAAGCGCTGCCGGTAACGGTAGACACGTGGGCGTTGTTCAGCAGGTACATGCACAGCTCGTCGGCGTTGCCGATCACCTCTTCGCCGTTCTTTTTACCAAAGTAGCTCTTCACTTCGATAAAGGCGTAGAAGGCGCCGTCCGGAACCGCCAGGTTCACACCGTCGATCTGGGCGAGCAGTTCCACTACCCTTTCCTTGCGGCGGCCGAACTCTTTTACCATTTCCTGGGTGGCGTCGAGCGGCGAGGTCAGGGCGGTGATGGCGGCGCGCTGGGCGACCGAATTGGTACCGCTGGTGATCTGGCCCTGCAGTTTTTCGCAGGCCTTGGCCACTTCCTTGGGGGCGGCGATGAAGCCGATCCGCCAGCCGGTCATGGCAAAACCTTTACTGAGGCCGTTCACCACGATGGTGCGCTCTTTCATGCCGTCGAACTGGGCGATGCTTTCGTGCTTGCCGTTGTAGTTGATGTATTCGTAGATCTCGTCGGAGATAATGCTTACCTGGGGGTGCTTGCGGAACACGTCGGCCAGGGCGGACAGCTCTTCCTTGGAATAAACCGCGCCGCTGGGGTTACAGGGCGAGGAGAACATGAACACCTTGGTCTTGGGGGTGATGGCCGCTTCCAGCTCCTGGGGCGTGATCTTGTAGCCGCTGCCGGGGGTGGTCTTCATTTCCACCACTACGCCGCGGGCCAGCTGCACCAGGGCGGCATAGGTCACCCAGTACGGGGTGGGGATCAGCACTTCGTCGCCTTCGTTCACCAGGGCCAGGATCACATTGGCCAGGCTCTGCTTGGCGCCGGTGGACACCACGATGTTCTCGATGGTGTACTCCAGGTTGTTGTCTCTTTTGAACTTGTGGCAAACCGCTTCGCGCAGGTCGGCATAGCCGGCAACGGGCGAATAGTGGCTCCAGTTGTCGTCAATGGCCTTCTTGGCGGCTTCCTTTATATGCTGGGGGATATCGAAATCGGGCTCGCCCACACTCAGATCGATCACATCAAACCCTTTGGCTCTTAACTCGCGGCCAAGCTTGGCCATCTTCAGCGTTTCCGGCTCGTTAAAACGCAGCAACCGGGAAGCAATCTCTACCGGTTGTACCTGGGATGCAATTTCCATTTCTATTCTATTTTATAAGGACAGCAAATGTAATAACTTCTGGTTGTCGGCGACACGGATTCCGGGAATGCCGCAAAATTTTAAAACAGGGCGGAAGGAACCCCGCCCCGCGCCCGGGACCAAAATGGGCGCAAGTCCTTGTCCCACGCAGGTTTCGGGGCACCGAAAAGCCGCCGAAATTACGGGAGGAATCTAGCCTGAAAAGGCTATATTTGCCCCTCTTAAAAAAAAACGTGTATGCAACTGAAAGGCCTGGTACGCTTTTTTACCATTTTGCTCATCCTTTATTCGGTTTACGAACTGTCCTTTACCTGGGTGGTGCGCAGCCATGAAGGCAAAATGGAAAAGAAAGCGCATGAATTTGTGGCTGCCAATTTTCCTACGGCTCAACAAAAGTACCCCGACAACAAAGAAATTCAAACGCTTTATCAGGACACCCTGGAGGGTGCGTATAAAGACCGTTTAAGACGATTGCTCGACAGCACCAAGAACGTAACTGTCCATTATGGCCCGACCGGTAAGATCAGCTACCAGCAGGCCAAAGAAAACGAATTGAACCTGGGCCTCGACCTCCAGGGCGGTATCAACGTCACCATGGAAGTGGAACTGGCCGGCCTGCTCCGCTCCATGTCGAACAACTCCAAGGACCCCAACTTCCAGAAAGCGCTGGAAAACGCTGACCGGAGAAAGGCCAACAGCAATGCCGACTTCGTCACCCTGTTCGTGGAAGAATACAAGAAGCTGGCGCCCAACGGCCGCCTGGCTTCCCTCTTCGCCACCGCCAACCAGGACAAGATCAAGATCACCGACACCGACGACAAGGTGATCGGCCAGATCCGCACCGAAGCCAACGACGCCTTTGACCGCACCTTCGGCGTGCTGCGCAACCGGATCGACCAATTCGGCGTCGCCCAGCCCAACATCAACCCCGACAAAGAACGCGGCATCATCACCGTGGAACTGCCGGGCGTTCAGGACCAGGAACGCGTACGCAAGTACCTGCAATCCTCGGCCAACCTGCAGTTCTGGGAAGTGTACAACATCAGCGAGATCATGGCCAGCATCCAGAAAGCCGATGACGCCTTCAACAACCTGAAGGGCGGCAAAGCGGCTACCGCAGCTGCCGATACCGCTGCCACCGCCGATACTACCCGCAAGGACAGCGCCCTGGCTGCCACCCCTGCCGGCAAAGACACCGGCGCCCTGTCCGCCCAGCTGGGCAAGACACCGGCCGCCACCGCCAAAACCGATGCCGGCGCCACCCGCCAGAGCCTCGGCCAGTACATCGCCTTCTCCATCAACCCCCAGTCGGGCCCCATCGATAACGGCCAGATCGGCCTGGTGTCGGTTCGCGATACCGCCATTGTACGGGAACACCTGCAAAACCCCTCGGTGGGTGCGGCCTTCCCCGCCGACCTGGTGTGGATGTACGGCATCCCCGACGTGGTGGAAAACAAAAAAGCAGATTTCGTAGCCCTCTACGCCATCAAAACCAAAGGAAGGGAGAAAGCCCCCCTGGGCGGTGAAGCCATCATCGACGCCCGCGACGACTACAACCCCACCACCGGCCAGCCGGAAGTGAGCATGCGCATGAACCCCACCGGTTCGCGCGTGTGGAGCGACCTGACCGCAGCCAACATCAACCGTTCCATCGCCATCGTGCTGGACGACAACGTATACAGCGCTCCCCGCGTGAACGACCGGATCGAAGGCGGAAGCTCTTCCATCTCCGGCTCCTTCTCGCCCCAGGAAGCCAAGGACTTGTCCAACATCCTGAAATCCGGTAAGCTGCCCGCCCCCGCCAAGATCGTGCAGGAGCAGGTGGTAGGCCCCACCCTGGGTAAAGACGCCATCCAGGGCGGTATCATGGCCTTCGCCATTTCGTTTGCCGTGATCTTCCTGCTGATGCTGGTGTATTACAATACCAGCGGCTGGGTGGCCAACATCGCCCTGATCCTCAACCTGCTGTTCACCATCGGCGTGCTGACCGGCCTGGGCGCCACCCTGACCGCCCCCGGTATCGCCGGCCTGGTACTGACCATCGGTATGGCCGTGGACACCAACGTAATCATTTACGAGCGTATTAAAGAAGAACTTTCCCGCGGTAAGGGTTATATCCCGGCTGTGAACGAAGGCTACCGCCGCTCGCTGCCCCCGGTGCTGGATGCCCACGTCACTACCCTGCTGACCGCCATCATCCTGTTCTCCTTCGGCCTCGGCCCCGTGAAAGGTTTTGCCACTACCCAGATCATCGGTATCCTGCTGTCGCTGTTCTGCGGCATCCTGGTAAGCCGCTGGGTGACCGAATGGTTCACCAGCAAGAACAAGCACCTGGAATACTTTACCCCGCTCTCCAAGCGGATCTTCAAGCATGCCAACTTCAAGTTCATCGAATACCGCAAAGTGGCCTACGTCATCTCCTTTATCGTGCTGGCCCTGGGCGTGGGTGCTATTTTCCATGGCTTCGACGAAGGCGTGGAATTCAAAGGCGGCCGCAGCTACGTGGTACGCTTCGACAAGCCGGTGAACGTGGAGCAGGTGCGGAACGACCTGGCCGCCTCCTTCGGCGAAAGCCCCGTGATCAAGACCATCGGCGGCAACAACCAGCTCGACATCACCACCTCGCACATGATCGAAGACACCCGCCCCCGCGTGGATTCGCTGGTGGAAGAAAAGCTGTGGACCGGTTTGAAGAGCCACCTGCCCGCCGGCCTGACCTTTGCCCAATTCGATCAGCAGTACAAGCTGGGTTCCACCACCGTGCTGCCCACCCTGTCCGACGACCTGAAAACCGGTGCCAAGTGGGCCACCTTCTGGTCGGTGCTGATCATCGCCACCTATATCTTCATCCGTTTCCGCGACTGGCGCTATTCCGTGGGTACGATCATCGCCCTGCTGCACGACGTACTGGTAACCCTGGCGGTATTCTCGTTCCTGAAGGACGTGGTGCCGTTCCCCCTGGAAATCGACCAGCACTTTATCGCGGCGATCCTGACGGTGATCGGTTTCTCGATGAACGATACGGTGATCGTGTTTGACCGGATCCGCGAATACAGCCGCCAGATGGTGGGTGCTCCCAAGGAGACCATCATCAACAAGGCGATCAACGAAACGCTGAGCCGTACCATCATGACGTCGCTGACCGTGTTCCTGACCATCCTGATCCTGTTCCTGGTAGGTGGCGAGGTGACCCGCGGCTTTGCCTTCGCGATGCTCATCGGTGTGATCACCGGTACCTACTCGTCGATCTTCGTGGCGGCCCCCATCCTGGTAGACCTCGGCGGCAAGAAAGCCCTGGGCGCTCCTGCCGAAGTGGGCGAAGACGCTGCTCCGAAAACGAAGCCGGTAGCTGCCAAATAAGCAACTTCCCTTATAAACAAAAAAGCCCCTTCCTCCCGGTTGGGGCTTTTTTGTTGGGATGCGCCGCCGCTATATTACATTTACGCACAACTTCTCATATGCAGGAAACTACCATCAGTCTCATTCTTTCCGTCCTGGCCCTCCTGGTGGCCATCGTTGCCTTTTTCCAGTCCAATAAGCCTGCCCCCCCGCCTTCGGCCGACGTCAGGCCAGCACCTGTGCCCGTAGCGGCCACCACCGATACCCTTCCCCTGCAGCTGCAGGCCTACGAGCGGCTGGTGCTGCTGACCGAACGCATTGCCCTGCCCAACCTCGTGAGCCGCCTGAACCAGCCCGACTTCAGCGCCCGGGAAATGCAGGTGCTGCTGCTGGAAAGCATCAAGCAGGAGTTCGAGTACAACTCCTCCCAGCAGATCTATGTCAGCGACGTGGCCTGGGAAGCAGTGCGCAACCTGAAGGACCAGAACATGCTGCTCATCAACCAGATCGCCAGCATCCTGCCCCCCGACGCCCGGTCTACCGACCTGAACCGCCAGCTCGTGGAAGTGGTCATGAACCAGCGCGACGCCGCCCTCCATAGCATTGTGCTGAATGCGCTGAACTTCGAAGCGAAAAAAATACTCCACCGCTCTTAAAGGGGCAATTGGTTAATTGGGAGAGGAAGAACCCGTGAACTTGTAAACTCGTAAACCCGTAAACTCAAAAAAGGATGAAACAGGTGTATACGGACAGCGGCATCGAAATCAAACCAGTTTATTATCAAGGAGACAGACCTCCGCAGACCGGGGAGGTACCGGGTGCATATCCATTTACCCGGGGCATCCAGCCCGACATGTACCGGGGCAGGCTGTGGACCATGCGCCAGTATGCCGGCTTTTCCACCGCGGAGGAAAGCAACCGGCGCTACCGCTACCTGCTGGGACAGGGCGTCAGCGGCCTGAGCGTGGCCTTTGACCTGCCCACCCAGATCGGCTACGACAGCGATCACCCGCTGGCCGAAGGCGAGGTAGGCAAAACAGGCGTGGCCATTGATACCCTGGCCGACATGGAAGCGCTGTTCCACGGCATCCGGCTGCAGGACGTCACCACCTCGATGACCATTAATGCTACCGCCTTTATCCTGCTGGCGTTTTACGTGGCCCTGGCCAAAAAGCAGGGCGCCGACCTGTCGCAGCTGTCCGGCACCATCCAGAACGATATTTTAAAGGAGTACGCCGCCCGGGGCACCTATATTTACCCGCCCCAGCCGTCCATGCGCATCATCACCGACATCTTTGAATGGTGCAGCCACGAGCTGCCCAAATGGAACACCATTTCCATTTCGGGCTACCACATCCGCGAGGCCGGCAGCACGGCCGCCCAGGAGGTTGCCTTCACCCTCAGCAACGGCAAGGCTTACGTGGAAGCCGCCCTCCGCAAAGGGCTGAACATCGATGTGTTCGGCCGTCGCCTCTCCTTTTTCTTCAATGCCCACAACCACCTGTTCGAAGAGGTGGCCAAGTTCCGCGCCGCCCGCCGCATCTGGGCGCATACCATGAAGAGCCTGGGCGCTACCGACCCCAAGGCCCTGATGCTGCGGTTTCACACCCAGACCGGCGGCAGCACCCTCACGGCCCAGCAGCCCCAAAACAACATTGTGCGGGTGACCCTGCAGGCCCTGTCGGCCGTGCTGGGCGGCACCCAGTCGCTCCATACCAACGGCTTTGACGAGGCCCTGAGCCTGCCCACCGAGGAGGCGGCCCGCCTGGCGCTGCGCACCCAGCAGGTGCTGGCCTTTGAAAGCGGCGTGGCCGACACGGCCGACCCCCTGGCCGGCTCCTACTTCGTGGAAGCCCTGACCACGGAAATGGAACAAAAGGCCCTGGAACTGATGGAGCGGATCGACGGCCTGGGCGGCAGCGTAGCCGCCATCGAGCAGGGCTTTATGCAGGAAGAGATCGCCCGCAGCGCCTACCGGTTCCAGCGCCAGGCCGAAACCGGGGAAAAGATCATCGTGGGCGTCAATAAATTCCAGGTGGAGGCGGAAGCCCCCGTGCCGGTGTTTAAGGTGGACGATGCCATCGCCACCGGCCAGATCGAAAGGCTCAGAGGGATAAGAGCGCAACGAGATAAAGAGCAGGTGGCGGCTTGCCTGGAGGCGATCCGCCGCAAAGCCATCAGCGGGGAAAACCTGATGCCCGCCGTGCTGGAAGCCGTGGAAACGTACTGCACCCTGGGCGAAATTTCCGATGTGCTCCGGGAGGTTTTCGGGGAACACAAACAATAGGCAATGGGCAATAAGCAACAGGCACTGCCGGTCATGAAAAAAGCGCACCCGGAACGGATGCGCTTTTTTCATCTGTAGTTGCTGATTACTGACGTTATTTTAAACTGCTGTTGATTGCTTTGGCCGAGTCGAGGTGCATGCGCAGGGTCGGCACCGTGGCGGCGGCCCAGGTTTTCAGGGCCGAGTCCTTGCCATTGTTGGCCTTGTTCTGGAACTTGCTGACATCTTCCTGGTGGTCGCTCACCATCATTTTCATGTAGGCCTTGTCGAATTCGGCGCCGGTCTTTTTCTGCAGGCTTTCGATATGGCCCTTGTGCAGGTTCAGCAGCGAATCTTTGTTGATCATGGTGCCTTTGGCCGAGGCAAGCGCATTCAGCTCGTCGTTGGCCTTGGAATGGTCACGCACCAGCATGGCGGCAAAATCCTTTACCCGCTGGCTGGCGGCATTCTGTTGGGCAATATTCCCCAGTTCCACTTCCATAATACCGCCGGAGGCCGCTTTCACCACAAAGTCCTTATCGGCTTTCTCCAGGGGCGTGGCATCATAAGTAGGAGGAGGAGGCGCCATAGAGGTCGTATCCGGCATGGTCGTGGTAGGCGTAGTTTCCATCCCTGCCGTGTCGCTGGTGCTGTCGTGATCGCCGCCGCCACCACAGGACCACAGAAGAGCTGCAGCAAATACTGCCGCTACGGAAAATGTCTTTTTCATACGCTATACGTTTATTTATAGGTGCTGCCTCGAAAATTTGTGCCAAAAAGAACGTTTAACAGTTTAGTTCCTGAGTTCCTAAGTTCCTGAGTTAGGAGGAAAACTACAAAAGTCCTGAAGACTTTTGTAGTTTGGCTTTCTTCAGGCTTCGCCTTTTCGGAATGACGCCAACTCAGGAACCCAGGAACTCAGAAACTCAGGAACTCTTCTCCCAAACTCGTGAACTTTTTATTTTTGCATTTATATGAAAAAGTTCCTGCTGCTTCCCGCTTTGCTGATGGTACTGTGGTGCCGGGCACAAACACCCTCTTTTATTACGGATAGCCTTGACGGTTATATTGAGAAAGGATTGAAGCAATGGCAGATCCCCGGGCTGGCGATGGTGGTGGTGAAGGACGGCAAGGTGGTGGTGCAGAAAGGCTTTGGGGTGCGCAGCCTGGGCGGCAAGCCGGTGGACGCGCATACCCTGTTCATGATCGCCTCGAATACAAAGCTGTTTACCGGCACGGCCCTGGCCCTGCTGGAAACCAGGGGCCTGTTATCCCTCGACGACAAAGTTACCCGGCACTTTCCGGATTACCGGTTGTACGATACCGTTACCACCAGCCTCGTAACCATCAGGGACCTGCTCTCCCACCGCATCGGCACCAAAACCTTCCAGGGCGATTTTACCTTCTGGAACACCACCCTCAGCCGCGAAGCCATCATGCAGCGCATGCGCCTGCTGCGGCCTTCCCTGCTGTTCCGCCAGAGCTATGGCTACTGCAACAGCTGCTACCTGACGGCCGGCCAGGTCATTCCGAAGGTGACGGGCCGCTCCTGGGAAGATTTTGTCCGCGACAGCCTGCTGCGCCCGCTGGAGATGAACCAGACGCTGGTGCTGTCTACCGGTGTGGCCCAACAGCCCAATGTGGCCGTTCCGTATACCACCAGCTTTACCGGCACCCTGCAGCAGGTGCCCTACGACAACTGGAACAACCTGGCGCCGGCCGCCAGCATCACCAGCAACGTGTCGGACCTGGCCCACTGGCTCCAGTTCCAGCTCGACAGCGGCAGGTACCAGGGCCGCCCCGTACTGCCCTGGAGCGTGCTGCAAAAGACCCGCGATGTGAACATCATTACCTCCAGCCGCAAGTCGGTGCTGCTGCCCCTGCACTTCCGCGGTTATGGGCTGGGCCTTTTCTCCGCCGACTATAACGGCCGCCAGATCTTCTGGCATACGGGCGGGGCCGGCGGCATGGTCAGCAATGTTTGTTTTGTGCCGGAAGAACGGCTGGGCATTGCCATCCTGACCAACAACGATGACCAGAGCTTTTTCGAGGCCCTGCGGTACCAACTGCTGGACGCCTACCTGGGTGTTCCCTACCAGGACCGCAGCCAGCAGTACCGGACCTCTTACCAGGAAGATCAAAAAGCCCAGTTGCAGGAAATCGCCGGCTGGAAAAAAAGAATAAAGAACAATGCTCCCGAGCTGCCCCTTTCGGCCTATGCCGGCACCTATTCGAATGAATTGTACGGCCCCATTACCATCAAACCGGAAGGAAAACGCTTGAAGATCAGCTTCGGCGCCAAACCCGACCTGTGGGCCACGCTGGATTACCTGGACAACGGCGAATGGCTGCTGCAATACAACAACATCGAATACGGCATCTTTACCATAAAGTTCGACATTGCCGGCGGCCGGGTACGCTCGGTTACCACCCGCCAGAACGAATTTGTGGAATATGATCCCTACACCTTCGTCAAACAGCCGTAAGCGTGAGTAGCTAAAGAAAGGAAACGACAAAGCCACCGCCGGAAGGCAGTGGCTTTGTCGAAGAATGTTATGAAAAAACTTAGGAAGCCTCGGTTTCCTTTTCCATCATCAGGAAGGCTTTGATGAACCCATCGAGCTCACCATCCATTACCGGCTGCACGTTGCCCACCTCGTAGTCGGTCCGGTGGTCCTTGATCATTTTGTAGGGATGGAACACGTAGCTGCGGATCTGCGAGCCCCACTCGATCTTTTTCTTGCTGGCATTGGTGGCGTTCTTGATGGCTTCGCGCTTGCGCAGCTCCTCCTCGTACAGGCGGCTTTTCAGCATGGTCATGGCCTTTTCGCGGTTTTCACCCTGCGTACGCGCCTGCTGGCATTCCACGATGATGCCCGTGGGCTTGTGGGTCAGGCGAACGGCCGTTTCCACCTTGTTCACGTTCTGGCCACCGGCGCCGCCGCTTCGGAAGAAGGCCCATTCCACGTCGGACGGGCTCACCTCGATCTCGATGGTATCGTCGATCAGCGGGTACACGTAGACCGAAGCAAAGGAGGTATGCCTGCGGGCATTGGAGTCGAAGGGCGAGATGCGCACCAGGCGGTGCACCCCGCTTTCGGCCTTCAGGAAGCCGTAGGCAAAAGGTCCTTCAAACTGCAGGGTGCAGGTTTTGATGCCGGCGCCGTCGCCTGCCTGCCAGTCGAGCTCGGTGACCTTCCAGCCCTGCTTCTCGCCGTACATGCGGTACATGCGGGCCAGTATTTCGGCCCAGTCCTGGCTTTCGGTGCCGCCGGCGCCCGAGTTGATCTGCAGCACGGCCGGCAGTTCGTCCTCCGGCTCGTTCAGCGTGCTCTTGAACTCGGCCTCCTCGATCTTCCGGAGCGCTCCCTCGTAGGCGGACTTCACTTCTTCTTCGGTGCCTTCTCCTTCCTTCCAGAATTCGAACAGCACGGCAAAGTCCTCCACGCTGGCTTCCACCTGCTCGTACAGGTGTACCCAGAATTCGTTCAGCTTAATGTCTTTCAGAATGGCCGTGGCCCGGGCATTATCGTCCCAGAAACCCGGCGAAAGCGACAGTTGTTTGTCGTTGGATATCTTATCACGTCGGTTCTCGACGTCAAAGAAACCTCCTCAGGACCAGTACGCGATCCCTCATATCCTTAATGTGTTCTAATGTCATAGCGCCAAAGATAGGGAATTGGAATATTGGGGTATTGGTTAATTGGTTAATTGGGATATTAGGGACCGATAACCGGGGGCTGTTGAAAATCCCTATATTTAGGACGGCACCCTCCCAATACCCCAATTAACCAATTAACTAATTCCTAAAAAGATGGATCAGCGCATCATTAACCTCTACGACGAGTACACCCACAAGCCCCTGAGCCGGCAGGAATTCCTGCGTCGGCTGGCCCTGCTTACCGGCAGCATTGCTGCCGCCACCAACATGCTGCCCTTCCTGGAAAGCTCGTATGCCCATGCGGCCACCGTGAAGGAAGACGACCTGTTTACCGAAAGAATCACTTACCCCGGGGAAGGCAATACCCTGATGCAGGCCTACGTAGCCCGCCCCCGGAAGATGAGAACGTACCCGGCCGTGGTGGTCATTCACGAAAACCGGGGCCTGAACGCCCATATCGAGGATGTGACCCGCAGGGCCGCCCAGGCGGGCTATCTGGCCATTGCCCCTAATGCCCTGTCGCCCCTGGGCGGTACCCCGGCCAATGAGGACGAGGCCCGCCAGCAGTTCACGAAGCTGAACGAGGCCGACACCCGCAAAAACTTTATCCGCGTGTTCGATTACCTGGATACCCGGAAGGACAGCAACAAAAACTACGGTTGCGTGGGCTTTTGCTGGGGCGGCGCCATGGCCAACCACCTGGCGGTGAACGTGCCGGCCCTGAAAGCGGCCGTAGCCTTTTACGGCCGCCAGCCCGAAGCCACCGACGTGCCGCGCATCAAAGGCGCCGTACAGCTGCATTATGCGGGCCTGGACGAACGCATCAACGCGGGCATCCCGGCCTACGAGGAAGCGCTGAAAAAAGCCGGCACTCCTTACGAATTGTACCTCTATGAAGGCGTCAACCATGCCTTCCACAACGACACCGCTCCTACCCGCTACAACGAAGCGGCGGCCAAACTGGCCTGGCAGCGGACCCTGGACTTTTTCGGAAAATACCTGCGGCGCTCCTGATCAGCGCCGCCTTTTTGGCCGTTTCTGCTTGTAGCGCATCTTGACATTTCCCACGCCCTGGTGGACGATGCCGATGCGTTGCGCCGCTTTTTTCGACAGGTCAATGGAACGCCCGGCAACAAAGGGTCCACGGTCGTTGATGCGCACGTTGACCGACTTACCGTTATTCACGTTGGTCACCTTTACGCGGGTGCCGAAGGGAAGGGTCTTGTGCGCCGCCGTCAGCTCGTTGTTGCTAAAAATCTCGCCATTGGCGGTTTTCCGGCCATTGAATTTATCGGCATAGTAGGAAGCTTTACCGGTCTGGGTGATCTTCCGGGCGCAGGAAGCCAACAACAACAGGCAAAGCAGCAGGGAAAGGGAAGTGCATTTCATGTAATTCGGGTAAACGTGATGGTATCGGTAACAACGAAAACGAACATCATCATCCGTGATGCGCGCTGCAATGTACTCATTACACCTTGCTTATTGCCTGTTGGCTGTTGCTTTTCCTGCCGGCGGTGCGCCCTGTTTCCGAAACGCCCCAACCGGGGGCGCCTTCAAAAAAAACCTTTCCGCGAACCCGGGCCTGCACGGGCGGTCCCTGGTCCCAGGAAAGGCTTCTCTTTACCTGGCGGCTCTCGTTATCCCCGGCCCAACTGATCGTTATCGCCCTGGTTGCGCTGGTTATTGCCGCTCTGGCTGTCGTCGCGCCCCTGCCGGATGCCTTCGGTGGCCTTGTTGCGCGCCTTCTCGGCTTCGCCGCCTTCCAGGCGCGAACTGTCGCTTACGTTCTGGGCTTCCTGGGCATCGATATCATTGTCCAGGTTGATGCGGGGACGGGTATCGTCGCCCTGCGTGGTGGCGGATGCCTGCTGGCGGGCCGCCCGGGCATTTTCATCGCTTCCCGCAAATAACCCGGAATTTTCGCCTGATTGCCGGCCTTCCTGCCCTGCACTGTTTCTGTCTTTCGAGGGATTGCTTCCTGCTTCCATACAACATGGTTTTAAGGTGATGAATGGTTATGAGGACGAAACATTATGCCGCTTTTGCGCGGTGGCGGCTATTTCGGCGGGACCGTTACGGCCGGGCTTCTTCGGGGGCAACCGGCCGGGACACCTAAATTTTCTGCCCTTGCGGATAACAGTGAGCCATAACCGCAGAGCGTGGCCCAATTTTTTTATATTGTGGCAGAGATTCTATCCTTCACTCAAAAATTTTATGTCAATGAGAAGAATTTTTACCCGCATGTTGGTGGTGCTCCTGGCACTGGCGACCCTGACCACCGATGCGGCAGCTGTAAGCATGGTAGCCCCCGTAGCCCCCGTAGCCCCGGTAGCCCCGGCAAACCCTCCTACAGAGCCCGACCCGACAACGGTTCAGTCGGCTGTGAACGATTTCAAGTCCCTGTCTGGCCGGGAACGGAAAGAACGTCTGAAAGAAGTGAAAAAGGCGGTCAAGGAGTACAAGGCGCAGAAGAAGGCCGGCAAGGAGCCGCTGAGCACGCTGGCGCTGGTGATCATTTGTATCCTGTTACCGCCGCTGGCTGTTTACCTGCACCAGGGAGAGATCAACAGTAAGTTCTGGATTTCCCTGCTGCTGACCCTGCTGTTTTACTTCCCGGGTCTGATCTATTCGCTGATCGTGATCCTGGGTGATGCCTAAAAAAATTGTCTTCACGTAAACGAAAAAGCCGTGCGTCCTGCACGGCTTTTTCGTTGGGGGATGCCAACGGCCAAAGGGCCTCTTCCCCGGCAGCCTGCTGCTGCCGACGCCCCGCGGAGCGGGCATCCCCTGCACACAAAATATAAGAAAATAAAGATCAGATCAGGTCGGTCCGGTCTTCGCCCAGTCGTGCGGTCTCTCCTTCATCCAGGTCGTCGTTCGGGCTGTGGATGCTCAGGTCGGCATCCTGCTCAATATCATGCATGGCTTCCATTCGGGCAGCCTGGGTGCTGGCCTGGGCAGCTTCATACCGGTCATAGGTTCCATTGCCGGAGCGCTTCGCACTGGTATCATTTTCAGGAGCCGCGTCCTTTCGTTTGTTTCCCCGTTGCATAAAAAATAGTTTTTGGGTGATCGTTTTACAACAGCAGGAAATTCCTGTGCCGGTTTTCTTCCCGCTCATTGCTCTCCCCGGAAAATTCAAAAACGCATGATTTTCAAAGGAATCGTAGTGAAAGTTATACAATTCGGCGGAAAAAAAATTTTTAATGCGAAACCCGATAATAAATAACTTTATAAACTATTCTTCTGCGGCCCCCTTCCCGGCCCCCTCCTTTTTCCCCAAAAAATCAACCGCCCTTTTCCTCAAACGTCACCAGGCCGGCAATCTGTTGCAGGTATTTTTCATCCGTGGCATCAAACCGTCCCCATTCGGCACTGTCCACGTCCAGCACCCCCATGACTTCGCCGTTGCGGAAGAGGGGAATGACGATCTCGGACCGCGACAGGCTGCTGCAGGCAATATGGCCCGGGAACTTTTCCACATCCTCCACTACCAGGGTTTGTGCCCGCGCCCAGCTGGTGCCGCAAACACCCCGTCCCTTTTTGATGCGGGTACAGGCCACAGGGCCCTGGAAGGGTCCCAGCACGAGCTCCTCCCCTTTCACCAGGTAAAATCCTACCCACAGCCAGCCGAACTGCTCTTTGAGCGCCGCGGCTATATTGGCCAGGTTGGCCACCAGGTCGGGCTCGCCTTCCACCAGGGCTTTTACCTGGGGCCACAACGCCTGGTACTGCTCTTCTTTCGTTCCGGTAACTATCCTCAGATCTTCCGCCATAAACATGATTAAGCCTTAAATTTAGGAAAAACGCCCTTCCCGTTTTTGCCCATAAAAAAAGCTGCTCCGGGGAGCAGCCTTCTTCTGGAAACAATAGAACCTTATAAACAAAAAAAATCTCCGGATTACTGGCCGTTACCGCCGTTGCCACCGCCGTTACGATTGCCACCGCCGTTCCAGTTGCCGCCACCGCCTTGCTGCATGCGGCTTCTTCTTTCGGCAAAATAAGTATTCACTGCCTTCACCTGGTCGTCGGTCAGGGGGATGGCCTTGAACTTCTTGGTATTTGCCGCCTGGATCTCTTCCAGCTTCTTGGTGCGGTCGGCTTCGCTCAGGTCGCGGAGGCCACGCATATTCTGCATGGAAGCGGCGCTGATCTCGATCACCTTGTCGGCTTCGGCATCGGATATTTTAGCTTTTTCGATCAGTTCGGGTTTCATGCGTTCTTTCATACGGGCAATGCGTGCGGCCGGATCGCCTCCACCTTGCTGTTGTGCCTGCGCATCTGTAGCATAAACGGTTGTAAACAAAGCAACCAGTACCAGTAATTTTTTCATGATAGTGATGAATTAGGCAGCCAAACTACTAAAGACGGAGGTTAAGTAAGGTTAAAAAACGTGCACGAACATTAGTTTACGAGTTTACGGGTTTACAAGTGTACGAGTTGCTTGCGCCCGTCAGGAACTCGTAAACTTGTAAACCCGTAAACTCGTAAACTCCGCTAGGGCCGCACCTCAAACAACAGGAACTGCGTTTGCTGCTGCGGGGAAAAGTTGTCGTCGGCGACCAGCAGCAGGGAGGGGTAGCCGCTGGGCAACTGGGGGCCGAAGGTGGCGCCTTCGATGTTGTCGATGGCAATGCCCAGGGAGTCGGTGTCGAGCAGGAGCTTTTTGGTGAGCGGGTGCCGCGGCGGCACCTCCTGCAGGGAGGGCGTCGCGGATACATCTTCCGCTCCGTCCAGGGAGGCCAGGAACAGCCGGATGGTGCAGTTTTTCACCCCCGTGGAAAAAGAGCGCTCGGTGACCAGCAGCTGGTAGTTGCCCACCCCCAGGATATCCGACACCCCGTTGATGCGGAACGCGCCGCCAGGCACGGCCTCATGCGCCACGGGCGCTACCCGGTAGGCGTACTGGGCCAGGGGCACATGGGTAGCCGCATCGTACCGGACCAGGCGGACCCAGGCGGCGGTATCCCCTCCGCCGGCCCTGGGGCCGTCCTCGTAGAGCGGCTCCTCCATGCAGGCGTACAGGGTGCGGTAGCCGTCGGCAAATGCAAGGCCTTCGAAAGCGCCGTTGCGGCGCGCGCCTTTTTCGACGGCCTGCATGCGCAGTTGCGGGGGCAGGGGAAAGCTGTCCGCAAAGGCACCCCGGCGGGAAAGCGACAGGAGGGCCGGGTGTTGCAATACGGGCGGGGTCCTGCCGGTGAGCCGCTCGCCCTCGCTGCTCCAGACAAACTGCCGGCGCAGGGGGTCGTAGCGCAGGGCCTCCGGGTCGGGTGACCGGGAAGGGTCCTGCCGGGTGGAGGGATATACCCGGCCGTCGGGTTGCCGCAAAGGAGTATGGTTCACCCACTGCACGCCCCCGATGCCCTGCAGCGAGGTCTGGATCCGGGCCGTGTAAAAGCGGGCGGGATGCCGGTCGGAACGGTCATCGCAAATGAGGTAATAGAGGTCGCGTTTGGCATCGTAATCGATGCCCGACAGCCCGCCCACCAGCGTACCGCGGAAGAAGGTGCTGTCCGGCAGGGTGTAGCTGCCCAGGAAACGCAGGTGGCCCACCGCAACCGGGTAATCCACGCCGGCCACCTCCGCCAGCGGGGTACAGGAAGCCGCCCCCAGCCCCCACGCCAGCAGTCCCGAAATAAAGTTTTTTAAACAGCTTCCGACCCTCATAAGGCTACGAAGATCGGGGTTTGAAGGTTCCCGGAGGCGCCCGGTCCCCTGGCCGGGGGTTTAACCGTTTGGTTGTGGGATGTATGTTCTAAGTTCGCGCCCAGAACAAGGAGCTCATGAAAACCATTGCAGGTTATTTGAAGGAATACATCGTTGGGGTGGAAAAGCCGGTGCTGGCGTTGTCGGCGCTGTTTATTGCCCTGGCCATCTTTGTCAATTACTACCATGGCCTCAACCGGCACATCAGCACGTTAAGCGATCCCGGCCAGTTCGGCTCGTGGTACGCGGTTTTTCTTTCCGCCTTTTCCTTTCCCTACCTGCTGGCGCAGGCCGGGGGCCGGAAGCGGTATTTCCACTATCCCCGGTTCGTAGCCCTGCTGTTGATCGCCCCGGCCCTGTTTGCCTGGAAGATGGCGTTTACGTCCCAGTTTGCCTTCAGCCCCCACCTCTATGAAAATGCTTACTGGAACCAGGTGGCCGACTGGCCGTTCAAGCTGCTGGTCTTCCTGGCGGCCCTGCTGCTGCTGTGGCGGGTCTTTGACCGGGACCAGCCGTTTTACGGATTGACCACCAGGGGCTTTCATGCAAAGCCCTACCTTTTGATGCTGCTGCTGATGCTGCCGCTGCTCGCTGCCGCCTCCACCCAGCCCGACTTCCTGGCGGTTTATCCCAAGCTCAAAAACATCCTCTACCTTTCCGGCAGGCACAGCAATCCCTTCTACCAGCTGCTCTACGAGCTGGCCTACGGCAGCGATTTCCTGTCCATCGAGTTATTTTTCCGGGGATTTATGGTGCTGGCCTTTGCCCGCTGGGCGGGCAGGGACGCCATTTTGCCCATGGCCCTGTTTTACTGCACCATTCATTTCGGCAAGCCGCTGGGCGAATGTATCAGCTCTTTTTTCGGGGGCCTTATCCTGGGGGTGGTCACCTACCACACCCGCACCATCCTGGGCGGACTGGTGGTGCACCTGGGCATTGCCTGGCTGATGGAGCTGGGCGGCTACCTGGGCAATAACATGCATCATTCGTAAGTACGAAGTACGAAGAGAGGAGATGGATGTAAAAAGTAAAAGATTAAAAAAATTTGCTGCAGGCTTATAAGCCGGATTCTGTATTCCGCCGGGGCGGAACCGCTATTATTTATCTGCGATGGCTGTTGCCAGCCACCTGTATCTGCCTACCCTGGACCGTGTGGCGCGACTGCGCCAGCGGGAACGAGCAGCTCCCAGCCGGCCCTATACATGGCATTTCAGCACGCAAGGTTTACCCTCCCGCTGTGTTGCTACAACGCGACGTGGGCTCTTACCCCACATTTTCACCCTCACCCCGCCGGAGCGGGGCAGTTATTTTCTGTGGCACTTTCTCGTTCCTCCCGCCGGAGGCGAAAGGAAGCCGGCCGTTAGCCGGTGCGTTGCTCTGTACTGTCCGGACTTTCCTACCCCCGCCAAAGCGGGAATCAATAGCGCAGCCTGCAGCAAGGTGTAAAACTAAGCGAATTTGGCTAATGGGGTATTTGTTAATTGGTTAATTGGGCCCTGGCGGGGGCAAACCGTTTCCGCAACAGGAATGTTTGCTCCCAATTAACCAATTAACCAATACCTTCTCCTGATTAGTATTGAAAATAGATCTCCGTGGCGCCGTAGCCGAAGGAGGCATTGTACTGGTTGACAAAAGTTTTCACTTCCCTTTTCAGGCGCAGGGCGTCGTGGATCTCGTCGCGCAGGCGGCCGGTGCCCACCCCGTGGATCACGATCAGGTGGGGCTGGCGGTGGGCTACCGCCAGCTCGTACCATTTTTCGAACTCCCGCAACTGGATATCCAGGATCTCGCCATTGGAAAGCCGCTGCCATTCCTCGTTCAGCTTTTCGATGTGCAGGTCCACCACCGTCCGGGCGGGCGGCAGGTGCCGGCGTGCTTCTTTGGCGCTGTACACCTTGATGCCCTTTGCCGCCAGCGAGCTCATGTCGAACTTTTCCTCCTCAACCTTGTTGGGATAATGCTCGAACAGGCGGTAGCTGAAGGTGGCTTCGCCCTTCTGGCGGATCTCCTCGATCCGCTGGAACAGCTGCTTGGGCTTCAGCTTTACCGAGGCTTCAAAAAAATCGGCTTTGCCTTTTTCGGGCTGCTGCAGCGAAAACTCGAAGGCAAAGGCAGGACTGTCGCTGACGTCTTCGAACGGGATATCGTGCAGGTAGAAATCGGAAAAGGATCCCAGCTGGTTTTTCAGTTCGAACTCGGTTTTTCCGTAAAACTGCAGCCGGTAAATAAAATTCAGGCTCCGCACCGTACGGTTCACCACGTGCACTTTCAGCTCCTGCACATAATCGTCGCCAAATTCATCCATATCGAAAACCGGCAGGAAGGTGATCCACACCCCGTCGGCCACCTTGGGTTGCTTTTTTTCGGGCTTCAGGTTTTCCACGAACATTTTCGGCGCCTTCTTCGGCGCCGGCTTGTTTTCGGAAAACCGCTTGAAATAGGGAAAGTCCAGCTGGTCGATGTAGGCGGGAAACTTCACGCCCCGCACCTCTACCAGCACCATTTTATTGTTGATGATCTCCACTACTTCGCCCTCTTCATTGGAATGCAGCACTAATACTTTATCGCCTATTTGAAATTTCATAATTTTTATCGTGAATCGTGAAACAGGAAACGTGCATCGAACCGACGATACACTTTTCACGGTACAAATTTATTCGCATTAAGAATGCCAAAGGCATTCCTGCAGTTCGAAGGTAAGATTGGCGCGTGCCTGCTCCTCCTTCGCCCGGAATTCCGGGGTAAAAAAGAGGTGCGGCTGTTGCAGCAGCCGGTGGACAAAGGCCGTTCTGCCGGCCCGGAAAGCCTCGTCGGGCACCGCTTCGTATTCCTGCCGCACCGCCTGCACATAGGCGGCATATTCCTGCTGGTCCACGGCCAGGATGCCCAGGTCGAAGTCCAGGAAATACGCCCCGTCGCCGCTCCGTTCACCGCCGGCATAATGGTCGCGGGTGGCCAGGATCAGTGCGCGGACAGGAGAAATGAGGACTTCATCCAATTCCAGTTCCCGCAACACCGCTTCGGCCAGACGGGCGCTTTGCTCCTCGTTGTCCGGCTCCCCCGGCCGGTACACGGCATCATGGTAAAAGATGGCCCACTGCACCGCTTGGGGCTGGCGTAACCTTTCCACGTACGCATCGAACCAGCGGAACATCCGGTTGAGGTGCTCCAGGTTGTGGTACCGGCGGTGCGGTTCGGAATAAGCCGCCTGCAGCCGCTGCCAGCAGCGCTCCGCCTTTTCTGGCGGCGCCTGCCGTGTCAGCCCTTTCCATTTTTCGTACAGGTAGTGGGAGCTCATACAGGTTTGCTGATTTGCCAAATGACCATTGACTATTGACCACTGACTCTTGCCTCTTTCCCTTCGCGGTGCAATTTACTGTTGTGGTAACTATAGGTAAAATAAATCACCAGGCCCACTGCCAGCCATACCAGGAAGCGCAGCCAGTTGGAATGGCTTTCCTGGGCCATGAGGTAAAAGCAACTGACCAAGCCCAGCACCGGCAACAGTGAAAAATTATGGACAAAAGTAAGCACGCTCAGTACCGCCGCTACCAGCCAGAACAGCAGCATCGGGAAGGTTTCCAGCGTGAACAGCGAAGCGAAATGCCCCGGCACGTACCGGGTCACCAGCCCCGCACCCAACAGGAACAACAGGGGCACGATCCATTTGCCGTTGATGAAGGGTACGCGGAAGCGCGAGGCCGGCCGGTTGGGCTGCCGGTCGAGCACCAGGATGCCGCCGCACACCAACACAAAGGCAAACAGGGTACCGATGCTGGTTAGGGCCAGCACCACGTCGAGGTTCATGAACAGGGCCGGCACGGCCACTACAAAGCCGGTGAGCACCGTGGAAAAGGAAGGGGTTTGGTATTTGGGATGGATGCGGGAAAACACTTTCGGCAGCAGGCCGTCGCGGCTCATGCTCATCCAGATGCGGGGTTGCCCCAACTGGAACACCAGCAGCACGCTGGCCGTGGCAAAGATGGCGCTGACGGCCACGATTCCCGAGATCCAGCCCAGGCCCCGCCGGGCAAACACCTCGGCCAGCGGGTCGCCTACGTTCAGCATCGTGTAGGGCACCATGCCGGTCAGCACCAGGGCCAGCAACACATAAAGCACCGTGCAGATGATCAGCGAATAGATCATGCCCCTGGGCAGGTCGCGCTGCGGATCCTTGCATTCCTCAGCGGTGGTGGAGATGGCGTCGAAACCGATATAGGCAAAGAACACGGCCGACACCCCTTTCATGACCCCGCCGAAACCGTTGGGAGCAAAGGGCGTCCAGTTCTGGGGCTGCAGGAAATAAGCGCCCAGCACGATCACCAGAAAAATCACGGCCAGCTTCAGCAGCACCATCAGGTTGGAGGCCGTCCGCGACTCGCGGATGCCTACATACACCACGTAGGTGATCAGCGCCACGATCAGCAGGGCGGGCAGGTCCATGATAAAGGGGATGCCCCCCACCTGCGGCGCCTGGCTCCAGGCGGCGTGGCGCTCCAGCAGGGTGGCGTCGATATTGGGCGCGGCTTCGCCCTTCGCCAGCAGGGCGGCGGCCTCGGTATAGCCGTGATGGGCGGTGGTATAGTCCATGGTCAGCCAGCGCGGAAGCGGAAGGCCCGCCTTGTCGAGCAGGCCCGTAAAATAGTCGCTCCAGGAGATGGCCACGGCGATGTTGCCGATGGCGTATTCCATCAGCAGGTCCCAGCCGATGATCCAGGCAAAGAGCTCGCCGAAGGCCACATACGAGTAGGTATAAGCGCTGCCCGAAACCGGCACCGTGGAGGCAAATTCGGCATAGCAAAGAGCGGCAAAGCCGCAGGCGATGGCGGTAAAGATGTACAGGAAGATCACCGCCGGCCCGCCGTCGAAGCAGGCCTTGCCGATGCTGCTGAAAATGCCGGCGCCGATGACGGCGGCAATGCCCAGGGCCGTCAGGTCCTTTACCCCCAGCACTTTTTTCAGGCCCGTGGCGTGCCCCTCGCTGTCGCTAAGCCCCTGTTCGGCTTCTTTTAATATGGCAGGAATGGATTTCTTCCGGAACAACTGGTAGGCCATCGGCTGGTTTTTGGGCCTTAAAGTATAAAAACTTTGGCAGCCCCGGCAGGCAGGCCTCACTTTTTTGAGCCCGGTCAGGCCACCGGCTGACGAAGATCAGTAAAGGACAAGGCGGTCGTCAATCCGGGGCGGCTGAACGGCAGCGACATTTGTGGAACAAAAACGAACAATCATGCATACACTCTCTAACCAAACCATCGCCGCCCCTTATACCAACCGCACTGCCCAATCCGCCCTGCTTTCCCGCTTCTTCGCCTGGTGCGCCGGCCAGGAACAAAACCGCTTTGGCTGGCTGGCGATCGTGCTGGCAGGTCACGGCTGCGTGCTGACGCCCCTTACCTTGTTTGCCACTGCCCTGACCGGGGTGAATATCTTTTTCTTTGTGCTGGCACTGGTAGCCATGGGGATGGCCCTGGTGACCAACCTGGCCGCCATGCCCACCAAAGTGACCATACCCGTTTTTGCCCTCAGCGTGCTCATCGACCTGGCGATCATCCTCTCCTGTTTCGCTGCGGCTTAACCGGCTGAAAATATCTGGTTTTCGTATTCTTGTTTTTTTTGGAGAAAGGGCGACGACGCCCCTTCTCTTTTTGCATTTTAGGGGTTTATGCCTACCCCATCCAAATCACCTGTTCATTATTTTGGCTGATTGCGTAACTGCACTATTTTGAGGAGGCAACCAAAACGCTATGACAATGAATGAACAACGTTCGTATGAGCTGGCCTTTCACGGCAAAGGCAGCGACTATTTTAAGATCAGCATCGTCAACACCATTCTCTGCATCCTTACCCTGGGCCTTTATTACCCCTGGGCCAAAGCCAAATCCCTCCAGTTCCTGTACGGCAACAGCACCTTTGAGCAAACGCCTTTTGTCTTTTCCGGCACCGGCAAGGAAATGTTCCGGGGCTTCATCACGGCCGTCGCCATCCTGGTGGGCCTGTATGCCCTTTTAGTGGGGCTGGTGGCCCTGGATCAGCCCGGGCTCGGCGTCCTGGTGTTCTATTGCTGCTTCCTGGCCCTCGTGCCGCTTTCGCTGCACGGCTCGTACCGCTACCGCATGTCCAAGACCAGCTGGCGGGGTATCCGCTTCGGCTACAGCGGCAACCGCAAAGAACTGGTCGTACTGTTTTTCAAGGGCCTGCTGCTGACCGTGGTAACCTTCGGCATTTACGGTGCCTGGTTCGCCAATAACCTGCGCCGCTACATTGTCGGAAACATCCGGGCCGGCGATGCCCGCTTTACCTTTTCGGGCGAGGGCAGCGACTTCTTCGGCCTGAACCTGAAAGGCTATATCCTTACCCTGCTGACCCTGGGCGTTTATTCCTTCTGGTGGCAGAAAGACCTGTATGCTTTCTTCGTCAACAACCTGCGCCTGGAGCAGGACGACGAGGTGATCTTCTTCCGGTCGAAGGCGACCGGCGGCGGCTTTGCCGGCCTGCTGATCGTCAACATGTTGATCGTGCTGTTTACCCTGGGTCTCGGCTATGCCTGGGTGGTCACCCGCACGATGCAATTTGCCCTGGAAAACGTGGAGGCCAGCGGCACCATAGTCCTTGAAACGCTCGAGCAGGTACAACCCGAATTCAACAATGCCACCGGCGACGATATGGCCGATTTACTGGACCTTGGAACCGCCATCTGATGGAACAACCGGAAACCATACGCTATTTTGATGGAAACAGTGCCCGCCCCAGACCGGTGCGGGTATTGTTTTTCAACGACCTTGTGTGCCTGTACGAGGAGGAAGGCCAGCACCTGCTGGACTGCTTCCCGCCCGCCGGCATGAGCCACCACCGGGTTGGGGGCGCCTGCTATGTGTACCTCGACGCCAAAAAACTGAAATACCTGCAGCTGCCGGCGGAAACGCCGCTGGCGGCGGAGCTGGCGGAAAAAGTGGAGGCGGCCAACCCCCACCCCTCCGACTGGCTGATGAAGCAAAAGCTGGTGCTGCTGGTGCCGGTTATGGTGGCGCTGGCCGTGGGCCTGTATTTCCTGCTGGTGACCCTGATCCCCTTCCTGGGCAGCCGCATGATCGGCGTGCAGCAGGAGATGGTGCTGGGCGACAAGCTGCACGAGGCGATGCTGCAGGAAGCCCGCCTGCTGGGCGCCACCGTGGACGAAGCCGGTACCCGGAAGCTGCAGGCCTTTGCCGACCGCCTGGAGCTCAGCTCCCACTACCCCATCCGGCTGACCCTGGTCAACAGCGGGATCGTGAACGCCTATGCCCTGCCCGGCGGGCAGGTAGTGGTGTACCGCGGTATTTTGGATAAGATAAAATCACCCGAAGCGCTGGCCGCCCTGCTGGCCCACGAAAGCACGCACGTGAACGAACGGCACAGCCTGCGGTCGCTCCTGCGCAATGCCGCCAACGGCATCCTGGTGTCGGTGGTGTTCAACGACCTGTCCGGAGTTTCGGGCGCCCTGGTTACCAATGCCGACGCCCTGTACGGCCTGCGCTACTCCCGCTCGCTGGAGACGGAGGCCGACCAGAAAGGTATGGACCTGATGCGGAAGAACGGCGTGGATGTCGGGGGCATGAATGAATTGATGCTGGCCCTGAAGGAGGTCGGCGACCTGCCGGGCCGCCTGTCGTTCCTGAGCACCCACCCGCTGACCCAGGACCGCATCACCGCCGCCGACCGCTACCGGAAAAGCCATCCCACCCCAACGGGTGCCCGTAGGGACCTGGACAGCCTTTTCAAGGCCCTAAAGCAAAAATGATTTCGGATATCGGATTTCGGAACCCTTCAAAGAAGAAAGAGTCTCTCTGCTCTCAAGGGTTCCGAAATCCGATATCCGAAATCTTACCTGATTTCCATATTGTACCGTTTTGCCTGCTGGCGGATGATCTTTTCGATCTCGGTTTCCAGGGTGGCGGTATTGTCTTTCGCCAGCTTCTGGCGTTCGGCGGCGATGAATTTTTCCCGCTTAGCATTCACTTCCTTGATCTCTTTCCGGATGGCGTTGCGTTCGGCCGTTTTTTGCGCCACCACCCGCTTCAGCTCGGTACGGCTCTTCTTTTTCAGGCTGTCGGGCAAGGTTTGCAGGTCTACCTTCGAAAGAATGGTGCTGTCGCTTTCCGCTGCATCCACCAGGTCCCAGTTCGTATTGCGGTACAGCTTCTTCTCCCCTTTCACCGCTATCCGAGTGGCATAGGCCATAACCGTCACCTCTTCATTTTTCTTGTCCATGGTCGACTGCAGCGCCTTTGCGGCAGCGCCGCCGGAACCGTAGGCAATGTAGGTGCCGTTGAGGCGGTTATTGAGCTGCACCAGGCTGTTGTCGAAGGGCGTGGCGATCTCCTGGGCTTTGGCGTTCTGGTCAATGTTGGTATACGTGCCGCCGCCGCATTCCCCGCCCAGGTTCCAGTGTTCCAAAATACCCTGTTGCCGGCTGCCGCAATAAATGGTATTGATCACCACTCCTTTTTTGCGGGCTTCCGCACAGGCTATCGTGTATAACACATCGCCCTGCAGGAAGTCCTCGTTGCCGGCAATGAAGATCACCTTGTAGCTGGAAGCGGAGGTATCCCAGTTGAGCTGCTGCACGGATTTGTAGATCACGTGGCCGCAGTATTCATCGCCGCCCTGGGTGTTTAAATTGAAAAGGTGTTGGGACAGGCCGTCGAGGTCGGTGGTAAACGCATCGATCTGTTTGACATATCCCTGGCCGGCATTGTTGGTGGTGCGGCCGTATTCATAGAGTGCAATCTCCAGGCGGGGCGTGGCGCCCTTGCAATTGGCCCGGCCCATGACGCTGACCATGTTCCAGAGCTGGCTTTTGGCCTGGGCGATCAGCCCGTCCATGCTGTTGCTGACGTCGAGCAGGATGGCGACCTGGATCTTGGGCGCCGGAAGCACCACACGGGCGGCGGTAGAAGTGGCCATGGCGCTCAGCCTCCGTTGGGCAGCTACGGGCGAAAAGAAAGGAGCGGTTGCCAGGAAAAGAAGCAGGAGGGAAAATGCTGCAGGCGGGAAATTTCGGTTGCTCATACAGTTATTTTGAGCATAGGATGCGCGGCCCGGAGCGATTACATACTGTTTAACGAAAAATGTAAAAGGCCTGGTGTTATTCCGGGCCTTTTACATTTTTCGTATTCCTGTTTTCCGAATTATTTGTCGCGTTGAATTAAGTACAGGGCCAGCTGTTTCAGCGGCTCCTTGCGCTTGCTGACCACGGCAATCTCTTCCAGGCAGGCCAGGGCATCCTCGAGGTATTTTTCCTTCAGGGAGCGGGCCCATTCGTCCACCTTGCACTGGCGGAAAATCGAAAGCACTTCTTCTACCTTATTCTCCCCGTCTGATTGCAGCAGGGCCTCGAGGCGGGTCTTCTGGTCCGGGGCCGCGGTTTCCAGGGCATGGATGAGCAGGAAGGTCTTTTTATTGCACTTGATATCGCCGCCGGTTTGCTTGCCGAATTTTTCGGGGTCGCCAAAAGCGTCGAGGTAGTCGTCCTGCACCTGGAAGGCCAGGCCCAGGTTGCGGCCGAACTCGTAAATGTATTTCTGGTTGCGCTCGCCGGCACCGCCCAGGATGGCGCCCATCTTCAGGCTGGCGCCCAGCAGCACCGAGGTCTTCAGCGTGATCATGTTGATGTAGGCGTCGAAGCCCACGCCGTCGCATTTTTCAAAGTCCATGTCCAGCTGCTGTCCTTCGCACACCTCGCGGGCCGTGGTATTGAACAGGCCGAGGATGGAGGGCAGGAACTTGCCGGAAATCTTGTTCAGGTAGTCGTAGGCGGCTACCAGCATCACGTCGCCGGCCAGCAGGGCCGTGCTCTGCCCGTACTTTTCGTGCACCGTCGTCATGCCGCGCCGCAGGGGCGCCGCATCCATGATATCGTCGTGGATAAGCGTAAAATTGTGAAACAGCTCGATTGCGGTGGCAACCGGCCAGGCATCTTTATGGATCTCATCAAAGAGCTCGTTGGCCATCAGGCAGAGCACGGGACGTACCCGCTTACCGCCTAACTGTAAAAAATAGCGGTTCGGTTCGTAAAGAGTGGACGGCTGTTGCGGAAAATGGTCGGTAGAAAACTTTTGTGTGAATTGTACGGACAGTTCTTCAAACGTATGCATGCTTTATGCTTCCCCTTCTTTTTTCTTTTTGGTTTTTGACTTTCGTTTTGGTTTTTCGAACACCATTTCCGCCATTGGCTCCTCGGCGATCAGTTCATTCTTTTTCGATTTGGGCTTGCGCTTGGGCTTGGCCGCTTTCTGGTGGGGTGCCGTTTGCTCGGTAGCGATGACAGCTTCCGCCTCGGTGGCCGGGGTCATCACCCACTCGTAATCGAGCTGGCGCTTGGTCAGGTTGGCGGCGGCTACCTTGATGCGTACCTTGTCGCCCATGCGGAACATACGGCCGCTGCGGGCGCCTACCAGGCGGTAGTCCGACTCCACCAGGCGGAACTCGTCGTACTCCATCAGGCTGTTGATGCTCACCAGGCCTTCACACTTATGCTCGACCGTTTCCACCCAGAAGCCAAAGGCCGACACGCCGCTGATGACACCGTCGAAATCCTCGCCCAGGTAGTTCTTCATGAACTCTACCTGCTTGTACTTGTTAGCGGCCCGCTCGGCTTCCATGGCCGCCCGTTCGCGCTCGCTGCTGTGCTTGCATTTCTTCTCCAGCTGCTTGTCCACCTTGATGTCGCCGGTCAGCACCTGCTGCAGGATCCGGTGCGCTAAAATATCGGGATAGCGGCGGATGGGCGAGGTAAAATGGCAGTAATTTTCAAAGCCCAGGCCGTAGTGGCCGATATTCTCGACCGTATAGGCGGCTTTGGCCATGGTGCGGATGCCCAGGGATTCGAGCACGTGCTGCTCGGGCTTGCCCTGCACATCGGCCAGCATGGTATTGAAGGAGGCGGCGATGGCCTCGGGCGTATCGGTATCGAAGCGGTGGCCGAACTTGCGGGCAAAGGCAATAAAGGGCAACAGCTTTTCTTCCGACGGCAGGTCGTGCACCCGGTAGGGGAAGGGCAGCTCTTTTTTGTTGATCTTCACCTTTGACACGTTCTCAGCCACGATACGGTTGGCCAGCAGCATGAACTCCTCGATCAGCTGGTGGGCTTCCTTGCTTTCCTTGACCACCACGCCGATGGGCTTGCCGGTTTCGTCCAGCTTGAAGCGGACTTCCTGCGAGGAAAAGTTGATGGCGCCGCTGGAGATGCGCTTCTTCCGCAGGCGCTGGGCAATATTGTTGAGGATAAAGATCTCGTCCATGTACTGTCCCTCTCCTTTTTCAATGATGTCCTGCACCTCTTCGTAGGTAAAGCGGTGGTCGGAATGGATGACGGTGCGGCCCAGCCAGTACTGCTTCAGGGCGCCGCGGGGCGACATCTGGAAAATAGCCGAAAAGGTAAGCTTGTCCTCGTGCGGGCGCAGGGAGCACAGCACATTGGAAATATGTTCGGGCAGCATGGGGTTCACCCGGTCGGGCAGGTAGACCGAGGTGGCCTTGGCGTAGGCGGCATCGTCGAGGGCGGTGCCGGGCTGCACGTAATAGCTGACGTCGGCTATGTGTACGCCGATCTCGTAGTTGCCGTTCTGCAGCACGCGGAAGGAAAGGGCGTCGTCAAAGTCCTTGGCGTCCACCGGGTCGATGGTAAAGGTGAGGATGGAGCGCAGGTCCTTGCGAATGCCGATCTCTTCGGCAGGGATAATGTCCGGCACGCGGGCGGCTTCTTCCATGGCTTCTTCGGGGAATTCCAGCGGGAAGCCGTTCTCGAGCAGGATCTCCTTCATGGCCACGTCGTTGGCGTCCTCGTCGAGGATGGACACCACCGTGCCCACGGGCCGTTTGCCGGTGCCCATCTCCCACTCGGTGATGCGGATCACGACGCGGTCGCCTTCCTTGGCCTCGTTAAAGCCCGACTGCGGGATATAGATATCGGGCATTTTGCGGTCCGAGTCGGCCACGAAAAATGCAAAGCCTTTGTTCATCTGCAGGCGCCCGATAAATTCGGTTTGTTTTCGTTCGATGATCTCGGTGACGAAGCCCGACACGCGTCGTCCCTCCCGCTGGGCGGCCAGCTTCACGCGGACCCGGTCGCCGTTGAGGGCGGTATTGAAGTCGTTGGGGCGTACCAGCACATCGGTCTCCAGCCCTTCCACCACTACAAAGCCCATTCCCGAGCGGGTGGTTACCAGTCTTCCTTCCAGTTCATTGCCCGTACTATTGCCCTGATGTCTCTTCTTGTGCGGCTTTTTGGCGTTTTTCCTTCCCATGTATGTTATACTGGTTTTTTAAATTGCTCAATGAAGCTCAATATGATAGCATCGAATTCGGATCCCTGGTCGAACAAAAACCGGGGTTCGATGGGAATCACATAAAAAGGTATGCCATTTATTTCATTTTCAAATTTTTCCAGCCGGGTGGCATCCTTCTCGGTGGTCAGAATAATCTTTCGCGGCGCCTGCAGCGCATCGAACTTTTTCTTGATATCGCGCAGGTCGTCTATGGTAAATATATGATGATCGCTGAAATGTTGGAGGTGATAGGTGTGAATGCGCTCTTCCAAAAACGCTTCCAGCGGCTTGGGATTGGCAATCCCGGTTACCAGCAGCACTTCGGTCTGGTCGTCGAGGACGAGTGCGCTGCGGTGGACGAGGTGGTATACCAGGCCGTAGCTGAGGGTGGAAAAGAACAGCTTTTGGTGCGCAAGGGGTTCGATCTCGGCCTGCAGGGCGTCGCGTTCTTCGGCGGTGAGGCTGTGCGGGCACTTGGTGACCACGATCACCTGGGCCCGCTGGTAAGACGAGCGCGCATCGCGCAGGTCGCCGGCCGGCAGGTAGAAGTCGCGGGTAAACAGGTTGCCGTAGTCGGTCAGCAGGATGTTGAGGCCGGCGCGGATGGCGCGGTGTTGAAAGGCGTCGTCCAGCAGGATCACTTCCGTTTCGGGCCGGTCGTGGAGGAGCTGCGGGATGGCCACCAGCCGCTCCTCGCCCACCGCCACCGCTATGTCGGGGAATTTGCGGTGAAACTGCAGGGGCTCGTCGCCGATATCGAGAGCCGTGGTCTTTTCCGATGCCAGGGCATAGCCCCGGGTTTTGCGCTTGTAGCCCCGGCTGAGGGTCGCCACCCGGTAGTGGTCCTGCAGCAGGCGCACGAGGTATTCCACCATCGGCGATTTGCCGGTGCCGCCCACCGACAGGTTGCCCACGCAGACTACCGGCAGGCCGAATGCCGCCGATTTTTTGATCCCTTTGTCGTACAGCCAGTTGCGCAGCGATACGATCAGGCCATACAGAAAGGCGAAGGGAAACAGCAGCAGCCGGAACGACTTTAAAAAGGGATTAGAAAACATAGGCTTCCTGCGGGGTGATACAAAAATTTAAGGGGATGTCATGGGCGCCGGCATCCTCGATCAGGTCTACCGGCTCGAAGTACGACAGGCCTATTTTCAGGGTGTCGGCGCGGCAGTGTTCGAGGTAGTGGTCGTAATAGCCCTTGCCGTAGCCCACGCGGTTGCCGCGGCGGTCGAAGGAGAGCAGCGGCACCAGCACAAGGTCGATCTCGGCGGCGGCGATGGCGTCGCATTTCACAGGCTCGTGGATGTTATAACGGTTAGGGGCAAAGGCTTCTTCCTCGTCGCAGACGATGGCCTGCATCGTGCTTTCCACCAGGTCGATCTTGGGGTAGGCCACCTGCAGGCCGGGATTTTTGAACTGCAAAAAGTCGGTGATCAGGAAGGTGTCCACCTCGTTGTTTTCTTCGATGGGGTGATAGCTGAGCACCACCGACAGGAAGGGCAGCCGCAGCTTTTGAAACTGGATCAGCAGCAGGTCGTCGAGCTTCAGCTTCTGGGGAAGACTGAGGGTCTTGCGTTTCTGCCGGTAGAGCTGGCGGATATCTTTTTTCAGCATACGGTCAATGGTGAAGAAGGGAATTGGTTAATTGGTTCATTGGGAATTAGGTACAGGGAACAGTCCTTCCTAATGTCTTATCACTCATTGCTCATCGCTTCCTTCCTGCTCTAGCCCTTCTTCCTCCAGGGTGAAGAACGAAAAAATCGTAGTGCCGTAGTTGCGGGCTGTCTGGAAATGGGGGAAGGCTTCGTAGTTGTTGCGGGGGGTATGTTCCAGCACGAACAGTCCGCCCGGCTTCAGCAGTCCTCTTTTAAATATTTGTACGGGCAGCTCGTCGATCGTGGTCAGCGCATAAGGCGGACCGGCAAAGATGAAGTCGAAGCTGTCCTTACAGGTTTCGATGAACTTGAACACTTCGGATTTCACCACCTTGAAGTTTTGGAGCTTCAGGTCTTCCGCGTTTTTTTTGATGAAGGCAAACATTTGCGTGTCGCGTTCCACGATGGTCAGGTCGGGCACGCCCCGGGAGGCCAGCTCGTAGCTGATGCTGCCGGTGCCGCCAAAGAGGTCGAGGGTTTTCAGTTCTTCAAAGTCCAGGGTATTCTGGAGCATATTGAAC
Organism: Huijunlia imazamoxiresistens; assembly: GCF_037132455.1. Classification (NCBI taxonomy): domain Bacteria; kingdom Pseudomonadati; phylum Bacteroidota; class Chitinophagia; order Chitinophagales; family Chitinophagaceae; genus Huijunlia; species Huijunlia imazamoxiresistens. Next base: position 106,448 of record NZ_JBBBEI010000010.1, read on the forward strand.
AGCCCTTCCTTGGCAATATCGGTCGTTGGCCGGGTATAAGGCATTTTTGCGGGCGGGTTGATGCGTCTGCCGCCGAGGCTTCCACTTATGATGCGCATACTGCCAGGTTATGAAGTGAAGAAAAATAGTGTCCCGGTAAATTCTTGCCCGGCGACGACAGGCCCGCAGCGGTGGTAAAATACACCTGCCGGAACCAGGTTTTCAGCTCGTGGAGCAGGTCGGAGTCCTCCCCGATCAGTCCCGACAGCAGCAGGGCCGTATCGGCCGGCGCCATATGGTACTCTTTACAGATCTTCAGCAGCAGGTAGGCCACGTCGGCGGGGGTTTCGTACACAAAGGTCTGCACCAGTTGCAGCTGCCGCGACTTTTTCACCAGCACGCGGAAGATGTTGTGCACGAAATGCACCGTGAGCTGGTGTTCGGCGGCGGCATCGGGCGACTTTAGCAGGGGCGTGTAGGCATGCAGAAAGGCGGCCGAAGGAAAAGCCTCCGCCAGGGTTTTGTACAGGAAATAAGGAACGGCATAACAGTTTACCACCTGCCATTCGCCCACTACGTCGTGCAGTTGCTGCACTTCGCCCATTTCATACACGGCTTCCAGCAGGGAAGATTCTTTGCGGAACAGCTTGTGGGGCACCAGCAGGGCCTGGGGAAAGGCGGGGGAAATGATCACTTTCCGGAAGCTGGAGCCGGCGGGAGCCAGCTGCTCCAGCAGGGGCGGCAGGATTTCTTCCAGCGGATCGAAAGAGAGCACCTGGAAGGCCTCCACCCTTTTTTTATCCTCGTCCAGCAAGGAAAGCACGGCGTAGGTATCACCGATCTCCACCACCAGGGTGCCTGCTTCCGAATTGACCTGTTCAAACGTTCCTATATCCAATAATGTTTTCAACACCGGGGGGTTAAGGTTGCAAAGTAAGCAAATACAAAGAATTGTGTGGCGGGAAAATCAGCAATCGGTAGCTTGCAGCCCTTTGCAATGGAAAAGCTACAGGTCGATATATCGTACAAACAGATCCTGAAGATCGCCCTGCCCATCAGCCTGGCCCTGCTGGTGCCGCAGTTCAACTACATCATCAACAATATCTTCCTGGGGCATTTGAGCGAGCAGGCGCTGGCCACCGCCAGCATCACGGGTGTGTATTACCTCATCTTTGCCGGCATCGGTTTCGGGCTCAACAACGGCCTGCAGGCCCTGATGTCGCGGCGGGCGGGGGAAAACCGGCCGCAGGAAATCGGGAAGATTTTCAACCAGGGCCTGCTGATCTCGCTGCTGATCGCCGCCTTCGGCATTTTGATCACCTACTTCGTGGCGCCGCTGGTTTTAAAAGGAAGCCTGCGCTCCGGCGAAACCTACGAAATGTCGGTGCATTTTCTAAAAATCCGCATCTGGGGGCTGCCGTTTTTGTACGTGTACCAGATGCGCAACGCCCTGCTGGTGGGCATCAACCGGAGCAAGTACCTGGTGGCGGGCACGCTGGCCGAGGCCCTCGCCAACATCTTTTTCGACTACACCCTCATTTTCGGCAAATGGGGTTTCCCGCACCTGGGCTTTTACGGGGCCGCCTATGCCTCCATCATTGCCGAGTTCTTCGGCATGATCGTCATTTTCCTGGTGATCACCGCCAAGGGCATCGGCCGGCAGTTCTCGCTGATGAAAGGCCTGCGGTGGGACGGCGGCCATGCCCGGCTGATCGCCCACATGTCGGGGCCCCTGGTGATGCAGCATGCCATCAGCATCATCAGCTGGATCTTTTTTTACATCCTGGTGGAGCACCACGGGCAAACCAGCCTGGCGGTTTCCAACACCATGCGCAACGTTTACGGCTTCTTCGGCGTGTTTCTCTGGGCCTTTTCCTCCGCCACCAACACCATGGTAAGCAACGTTATCGGGCAGGGCAACAAGGAACAGGTGCTGGCACTGATCGGCAAGATCGTCCGCCTCTGTTCAGGAGTGGCCCTCGGCGTCTGCCTGCTGCTGAACCTCCTGCCGGAACTCTTCCTGTCCATTTACGGCCAAGGCCCCGACTTTCAGCAGATGGGGGTGCCGGTGCTGCGGCTGGTAGCCTGCAGCATGGTGCTGATGTCGGTTTCCATTGTGTGGTTCAGCTCGGTAACCGGTACGGGCAACAGCAGGGTCACCTTCGGCATCGAGGTAGTGTCTATCTGCCTGTACACCCTTTATGTATACCTGGTACTGGAAGTCTACCGCCTCCCCATCCTCTACGGCTGGATGTCCGAAATACTCTACTGGGGCACTACGCTGGGGCTTTCTTATTGGTACCTGCAAAGCGGCAAGTGGAAATCCAAAAGGATTTGAGGGATTGGTTCATTGGTTCATTGGGATATTAGGTCTTGACTATTGAAAGTTTCTCCAAATATCGGAACGCACTGCCCTAATCCCCAATGAACCAATGAACCAATGAACCAATTCCCTGAATCTATTTGGTTTTTCCCGAAAACTCCCGGGTATAGGTCACTCCGACCGAGCCGGTGAAGTTGGTGATGGGGGGACTCATTTTTTTGATGGAGATGCAGATGGTGCGGAGTTCGGGGAACTGCTCGTGCAGGCGGTCGCAGATCTGCATGGCGCAGGTTTCGAGCAGGTGCTTGTGCCCGGAAAATTCTTCTTCGATGATGCGGTAAATTTCCACGTAGTTCACCGTTTCCTCGATGGAAACGATGGGATGCTTCGGCGCCTTGTAGGTAGCGGACAGGTCTATTTCAAACTGGTTGCCCACTTTCCGCTCCTCGGCATACATGCCGTGCTCTGCAAAAAAACGCAGGCCTTTTAATTCAATGGTAATGCTTCCGGCCATAAACTTCTGGTTGAGCAGGTGGTAAAAAGTATCCTGGTAAAAAAGACACAACTGGTTTCAAATGGTTTAAAGGGCAGGCCCTCTCCCATCATTGAAACCAGTTGTATTGGGGATCAGAAGCTTAGTGCAGTCCTTCGGCCGACAGGAAACGTTCGGCATCCAGGGCGGCCATGCAGCCGCTGCCTGCGGCGGTCACGGCCTGGCGGTACATTTTATCCTGCACGTCGCCGGCGGCAAAAACGCCTTCCACATTGGTTTTGGCGGTGCCGGGAACCGTTTTGATATAACCCGCTTCGTCCATCTCCAGGTAATCCCTGAAAATATCGGAATTGGGCTGGTGCCCGATGGCCACGAAAAAGCCTTTGATGGGAATAGTGGCTGTTTCGCCGGTCTGGTTGTTCCGCACCCGCACGCTGTCCACGGTCTTTTCGCCCAGGATCTCGTCGGTCTCGGTATTCCAGTACATTTTGATGTTTTCGGTTTTCAGCACCCGGTCGCGCATGATCTTGCTGGCGCGCATCTCGCCGCGGCGGATGAACATGTGCACGGTAGAGCACAGTTTGGAAAGGTAGAGGGCTTCTTCGGCCGCCGTATCGCCGGCGCCTACGATGGCCACTTCCTTTCCGCGGAAAAAGAAGCCGTCGCAAACTGCGCAGGCGCTCACACCGTAGCCGTTCAGGCGCTGCTCGCTTTCCAGGCCCAGCCATTTGGCCGAGGCGCCGGTGGCGATGATCACGGAGTTGGCTTCCACCAGCTTTTCCTCGTCGATCCACACCTTAAAGGGGCGGGAGGAGAAATCGACCTTGGTGGCCAGGCCGTAGCGCAGGTCGGCGCCCATGCGAAGGGCCTGCTTTTCGAACTGGATCATCAGCTCGGGTCCCATGATGCCGTCGGGGAAACCGGGGTAGTTTTCCACGTCGGTGGTGATGGTCAGCTGGCCGCCGGGCTGGATGCCCTGGTACAGCACAGGTTTCATATTCGCCCTTGCCGCATACACGGCGGCAGTATAACCGGCCGGGCCGGAACCGATAATCAGGCAATTGATAATTTCTGTCGCGTTATTTTCCATCCTCGTATCTGTTCAATAATTTGGTGCAAAAGTAGAGGAAAGTTTACGAGTTTACGGGTTTACGAGTTTACGAGTTCGTTGGAGAGACTCAACTTAAACAACTCGTAAACATGGAAACTTGTAAACTCGTAAACTATTTCCTTTAAAAAGAAAGCCCCCGGCAACAGGCCGGGGGCTTTCTTTTTAAAGGAAAGTTCTATCCTAAGTACGCTTTCAGCGCATTGCTGTAGCGGGCTTTTTGTAAACGTTTGATGGCCCTTTCCTTGATCTGGCGGATACGTTCCTTGGTGAGGTCGTATTTCTGGCCGATCTGTTCAATGGTAGTGCCGTTTTCACCGTCCAGGCCAAAGTAGGCGTTGACGATCTCTGCTTCCCGCGGGCTCAGGGATTTGAGTACCCGGCGGATCTCTGCCCTCAGCGAATCCTTCATCACATCATCATCGGTATCATCGCTACCTTCCAGCAGGTCGCCCATGGCTACGTCCTCGGCTTCGTGTACCGGGGCATCGAGCGAGGTGTGACGGGTATTGCTCTGGAAAATATTGTTGATCTCGGTTTCACTCATTTCCAGGATATCGGCCAGCTCTTCGGTGCTGGGCTCGCGTTCGTGCTCCTGCTCGAAGGCCATATAGGCTTTGTTGGCCTTGTTGTAGGTGCCGATCTTATTTTGGGGCAGGCGCACCAGGCGACCCTGCTCGGCCAATGCCTGCAGGATGGACTGACGGATCCACCATACCGCGTACGAAATGAATTTAAACCCTTTTGTTTCGTCGAAACGCTGAGCAGCTTTGATCAGGCCAAGGTTCCCCTCGTTGATCAGATCGCTTAAGGACAACCCCTGGTGCTGATACTGCTTTGCCACAGAAACCACAAAGCGAAGGTTAGCCTGTACTAACTTATCCAAAGCTCGTTGGTCACCCATTTTAATACGTTGGGCCAGAGTGGTCTCTTCCTCCGGAGTGATCATCGGGATCTTGGAGATCTCCTGAAGATACTTCTCGACGGCCTGAGAATCTCTGTTCGTAATCTGGGTGGCAATTTTAAGCTGCCTCATAATTTAATGCTTGTTTGTTTTATATTTGAACAAATAATTAACGGACCAAACCTTTCCCCTTGTTGGTTCAAAAGATTTTTTGACACCGCCTGCAAAAGTAGTTGTCAATCCGCAGAACTCATAATAGTTTTCGGATAATATCCGTATATTATCCGATTTGCAAAAATTATACTGCTTTTCCCCTTCCTTCCAAAACCCTTTAGTTAAGGGTTTGCTAAAATTAAGCCCGGTGAATTGGGCACATCCTTACACTTTCCGCACAGCGGCCCGATATTTTGTATAAATAAAAAGCCACAACCCTAAACCCAGCAGTACCAAACCGGTAGCAATCACCTCGGCCTGGGTAGGATGAAATCCCAAAAAGTCCATCTCGTTATTCACCCTTATCTTTTCAATGAAGAAGCGCTCCAGCCCGTTGAATACCAGGTAGAGGCAAAACAGGCTGCCCGCCAGCTTCATCCGCTTGCGCACTGCCCACAGCACACCAAAAAGCAGCGTGCCCATAACGGTTTCATAAAAAGCCGTCGGGTACACCGGCTGCGGCAGCTGGGTGCAGTACCGGCCCACGCAGCCCGGTATGGCCACGCCGGCCTCGATCACGTTGTGCGGGTACTGGTAGGACCACATCCAGTCGGGCAGGAAGCCAAACGGATTGGGGGACGTATTGACAATGCCCCAGTCGCCGTCGCCGGCAACCTGGCAGCCGATCCGCCCGATGGCGTAGGCGATCATCAGCGAGGGGGCGATGGCGTCGGCCAGGTGGCGCAGGGGAATTTTGTATTTGCGGGCATAAATGACGATGGCGATGGTGGCGCAGATGAGGCCGCCGTAAAAGGTCAGGCCGCCCCCGGATAAGATATAGGCGGCGGGGTGGCGCAGGAAGTCGCTCCAGTTTTCAAAAATGTCGAACAGCTTGGCGCCCAGCAGGCCGAAGATCAGGGCCAGCACGGTAAACTCCCCTACCCGGTCGTGGGGCCACATGCGGATGTCTCGCTCCTGGGGCTTTTCCAGTTGGCGCTTGCGGCGCTCCCACCATTTCAGGCCGGCAAACAGCAGGCCCAGGGCAATGCCGGCAGGCCAGCTGCCCTGTCCCGAAAAGATAAAGGCCTGGGGATCCTGTACCAGCTCCTTGTCCAGCAGGAAGAGGGCGACGATCTTATAGCCCAGGATGAACCCCAGCACGAAGTTCACCAGCAGCTCTCCTGCCGAGGCGGGTTGTCCCACCATTACTTTCTCTTCGGTAGGCTGCAACAGCCCTTCCTTTGCCTTCCGCCGCAGCTCTTTCGACAGCAGGGCCGCTGCCACCAGGAAGGCGATCGCTACGAAAAAACCAAAGGAGTTAATGAAACGCAAGGCAGGAAGCTCAATGCCGAAGAGGTCTTTGAAAACGTAGTACAGGTTAGGATACATATGTAGCTATAAAAAAAGAAGGCAAAGTAAGCCGAAAATCCGAACATCCCGCCTGAAAAAAAATGCCTCCCGGCGGGGAGGCATTTTTCAGAGAAGGAAAAAAGCTTAGTTGCAGTACTGGTCGAAAGCATGGATGAGGTTGCTGGCGATCATCTGTGCCGGCCGTCCTTCGATCTGGTGCCGCTCGATCACGTGTACCAGTTCGCCGTCCTTAAACAGGGCGATGGCGGGGGATGAAGGCGGGTAAGGCAGCATATGCTGGCGCAGGGTCTGCACGGCTTCCAGGTCAAAACCGGCAAAGGAAGTGGCCAGGAAGTCGGGTTTTTTGCTGGCGTTGAACACGGCCATCAGCACGCCCGGGCGGGCGGAACCGGCGGAACAGCCGCAAACCGAATTGATCATCACCAGGGTAGTTCCTTTCTTCTTCAGCTGCTCTTCCACTTCACCGGAAGTCAACAACTCGGAAAACCCATTCTCGGTCAGCTCCTCTTTCATGGGTTGTACTATTTCTGCTGGATACATAGACGTATTTGTTTTAAGAAGCACAAAGGTAATGAACAATAGTATTGGCAGACCTTCCGCTTTAAAACTGCCATCCTAACAGCATGTTAAAAAGAAAACGGACCTTTTGGCAGTAAAAAATGCGGTGGTACGTCGTTTGACCAGGAGGGAATGTTCGTTTAAAACCCAAAAAATTAAAACATATGACCTACGTAAAATTCAGACAACCGGTTTCTAAATCTTTTAACAATCTGGTGGACAACATTTTACCTCATTTTCCGTCTTTATTTCGTGATGAATTTGCAGCACCGGCGGCGCAGCCTTCCCTCCCGGTAAATATTAAAGAATCGGAGGGCGGCTACCAACTGGAAGTATATGCTCCCGGGTTTTCCAAAGAGGAATTCCGCGTGGATATCGACAAGAACCTCCTGACCATCACCGCCGAAAGAAAGGCAGAAGGTGAACAGAAAGAAGAGAAGTACCTGCGGAAGGAATTCAAACTGCAGCCCGCAAAACGCACCTTTATCCTGGACGAAACCCTGGATACGGAAAAGGTTGATGCTAAACATGTTAACGGCGTTTTAACAGTGAACCTCTACCGTAAAGAACCGGCAAAAGTCCCTGTAAAACAAATCACTATACAGTAAGTATTTTTCTCATAAGCAGTTGGTTTTGGTTTATACCCCATCGTTTCCACGATGGGGTTTTATTTAATCTTAATATTGCACACGTTTAATTTTTCTGGGATAATGAACAAGAAATTCTGCCTCTTTTTTCTTTTTTGCCTGCTTATTCATGGATGGGCATTCAGCCAGGCGACCGATGCGGGTCAAACCGCCCCGCCCCCACGCGATTCCACGACCGTGATCCACGATACCATCACCATCGTTAAAAAGGATTCCGCCTCCATTTTTCACCCCGATTCCGCTTTGCGGATCGTGAACCTGACCCCCTTCTTTACCGTTCACGTGGATTCTGCGCTGAATTACCAGCTTCAGATCAATAAAAACCCGGAAAACTATTTCTGGTACCTGAAGAATTCGCCCGTGGGCCTGCGCATTCATAAAGACAACGGAACGCTGAGCTTCAAGGCCGAAAAATCCTACTTCCTGTCCGGCAAACTGAAATACGACGTCAACTATAAAGTGGTGATGGGCGTGCAGAACCTTTCGGACCCCAAAGACAAGATCGACACCACTTTTACGATGGTGTTTTACAATACCGAGATCATCCCCTCCCTGGTAAAGCCTATGGTGAGCGGAACCGTGTATGTGGACGAAGGCGAACCCGTAACCTTTAAAGTGCTGTGCGAAACCGGGTCCTTCCCGCTGGAAAACATTTATACCCTTTCCAACGTGGCCATCTCCAACTTCTCTCCCGTCAACAAATGCGATGACGAATTCCGGTGGACCCCGCCTTATTCCTTTGTAAAGGAAACCGACCCCAACAAAGAGAAGTCCCTGATGCTGTACTTTATCGGCACCACCCGCTTCCAGTCGCGCGACACCGCCCAGGTAAAACTGATCGTGCGGGACGCCCTGAACTACCCGGTAGCCCTGGAAGAATACAACCAGGCGGTACGGAGCATCCAGCGCTACGTGCTGCAGCTCAAGTACACCTTCCTGCAACTGGATAAAAAGCTGAAACGTACCAAAGGCGCCCGCACCACCTTCGACCTGACGGCCGCCACCACCTCGCTGACCGGCACCATTATGGCCTCCTCCAGCGACGAAATTTCCAAGAAATACGGAAAAATCCTGCCCAGCGTAGGTCTTTCCCTGGTGCCCATCCGCGAGGCCGCCGTGCCCACCAAGGCGGTGGACCAGAACCAGGCCAACCTGGTGCGCACCTCCATCAAGCGCCTGGAATACAACCTGCGCGACTACCAGTTGCTGGGCGAAAAAGACCTGGACATCACCCGCAAGACCACCAAGCTGAAGGACGAACTCAAGCAGGTGCAGGTACAGCTGATCGACATCCCCGTGGAAATCTCCACCGACATGTCGGAAGAAGAGCTGAACCGCTACTTCAACAGCCCCAAAGTGAACAAGAAATACAGACTGAAGCGATAAGCTAAAGCACCTAATAAAAAATCCCGCTCCAGGAGCGGGATTTTTTATTAGCGGATATATCCGAGTATTTTGAGCATGCTCTGGGCGCTTTGCTCTTTGGCGTAGACCCAGTCGACAAGCTTTCCGTTTTTATCGTATTCCACGATCACGTGCTTGGGCGAAGGGATCAGGCAGTGCTTGATACCGCCGTAGCCGCTGATCTGGTCCTGGTAGGCCCCGGTATGGAAGAAGCCTACATAAAGCGGTTCGCCGTCGTCGTTGACCTTGGGCAGGAACACCTCGTTGATATGTTCTTCGGAGTCGTAGTAGTCGTGGCTGTCGCAGGTAATACCGCCCAGCACCACCCGCTGGTACTCCTGGTCCCATTTGTTGATGGGCAGCATCAGGAAGCGTTCGCCAATCCCCCAGGTATCCGGCAGGGTGGTAATGAACGACGAGTCGATCATGTACCAGATCTCGCGTTCGTTCTGCGTTTTCTGGGCGATGACGCTGTAGATATGGGCCATGCTCTCTCCCACCGTGTACGATCCGAACTCGGTAAAGATGTTGGGCATGGGCACTTTGTTGCGCTTGCAGGCCGACTTGATGTTCCCGACGATCTCGTTGATCATGAACTGGTAGTCGTATTCGAAGCCCAGGGAGTGCTTGATGGGGAAGCCGCCGCCGATGTTGATGGAATCCAGCTCGGGGCAGATCTTTTTCAGCTGGCAGTACAGGTTGATGACCTTGTTCAGCTCCGACCAGTAGTAAATGTCGTCCTTGATGCCTTTATTCAAAAAGATATGGAGCATCTTCAGCTGGAACTTGTCTTCGTATCCTTCGATATGGTCGACATAGAATTCCAGGATGTCTTTTGCGCGTATGCCCAACCGGGAGGTATAGAAGGGGAAGGTCGGTTCTTCCTCTGCCGCTACGCGGATCCCTACCTTAAAGGGGTTCTTGGCCGATTTGTAGGCCTGAAGCTCTTCTTTGTTATCCAGAATGGGCACCACGTTCTTGAAACCGCTGTTGATCAGCTGAACGATGCGGCGGGTGTATCCCTTTTGCTTGAAGCCGTTGCAGATAATAAAGGTATCCTTGGTGATCTTTTTCTTTTCGTACAACTTCCGGATGATCTCGATATCGTAGGCATAGGACGTTTCGAGGTGGATGTTGTGATTCAGGGCTTCCTGCACCACGAAGGAAAAGTGCGAGCTTTTGGTACAGTAGCAGTAATAGTACTGGCCCTCGTACTTGTGTTTCTTGAAGGCGTTGGCAAACATGGTTTTCGCCTTGTTGATCTGCATGCCGATCTTGGGCAGGTAGGTCAGTTTGAGGGGTGTTCCGTACTTCTCGATCAGGGCCTTGATATCCAGGCCGTTAAACTCCAGGTAACCATTTTTCACTTCCAGACCTTCCTGGGGGAAGTTGAAAGTCTGTTCAACGAGGCCAAAATAAGTATTGTTCATTGAAATAGTAAGGGTTGTCCAGTGAACCGTTGATTTTGTGCAAATGTAAAAGTTCTCTACCTACAAAAAGAAAGCCGGATGCAAAAATGCATTCGGCTTTCAGAATCTTTATCGTGTACCGGTGTTATTTCACCTGGGCGATCAGGCCTTTGAACGTCTCGGGGTTGTTCATAGCCAGGTCTGCCAGGACTTTACGGTCCAGGGTGATACCTTTCTGGTTCAACAGGTTGATGAACTGCGAGTAGGTCAGACCCTCTTCGCGAACGGCCGCGTTGATACGGGCGATCCACAGGGAGCGGTATTCTCTTTTCTTCAGTTTACGACCTACGTAGGCATAGGTCATCCCTTTTTCTACTACGTTTTTGGCAACGGTATAAACGTTTTTACGTTTGCCATAGAAGCCTTTGGCTTGCTTTAAAATTCTTTTTCTGCGTGCTCTGGAAGCAACGGCATTTACGGAACGAGGCATATCTGAATGAGTTTAAATGAATTTGTTAAAAGGTTTTTCGGCTTATTTCAGGGCCAGCAGGCGCTGAACAAAGTGCATGTGCGATTTAGACACGACGCCGTCTTTGGCCAGTGCACGTTTCCGTTTTTTGGATTTTTTGGTCAGGATGTGACGCTTGAAGGACTTCTGGTGCGTGATCTTGCCGGTGCCGGTTACTTTGAAGCGTTTCTTGGCACTGGAGTTTGTTTTAACCTTAGGCATTTTAATGAATGCAGTTTCTGTGATACCCTTGAGGCGTTGGCGCACCGGCGCCACTCTTATCGGGCCTCTTCAGGCAATGACCGTTTTTTTTAACGGCTGGCAAAGGTAAGGGTTTTTGGGGAAAAACGAAAATTCGGGATATTGGTGAATTGGTGAATTGGGAATTTGGCAGCGGGCGCCACCTAATTCCCAATTCACCAATTCACCAATATCCTATTTGTACACGCCCATTTTGAGGTTGCTCCGTAACAAGGCCGCCGCCAGCCGGCAGTTTTTCCGTTCCAGCTGGTCCACCAGGCCTTCTATATAGCGTTTCTGGTCCAGGGCAAAGAGAAAGAGGTTTTGCTGCTGCACCTTGTTGATACAGCCGCGGGCCGGCGAATTGCGGCTCTGGAGCAGCCCATAGCGGGTAAGCTCGTCGATCACCTTGGCCTGCTCCTTCCGGCCCAGGCGATTGAGCTCCAGGGTGATCTCCTGCTGGGGCGAATCGGAATAGGAAGCCTTGGAAAGCAAATCCATGGTGCCGTCGCTCATGGAGTCCTGCAGGGAGGAAACGCAGTGGCACAATTCGTCCGAGATCCGGTCCGACTGGCCGAAGCCCAGGCCGCACCCCCACAGCAGCAGGGGCAGGAGACACCAACCGATGCGCATAAGCTTACTTTCCCTGCATAAAACAAAAAAGCAGCCAATCCCTGGCTGCTTTTTCAATATCAACAGAAAATTCTTACTTCTTCTTGGCGGCTTTCGGCGTGAAGATCGCCAGCATGCGTTTTCCTTCCAGCTTCGGCATGCTTTCCAGCGCACCGAATTCGGCCAGGCGCTCGGCAAACTTCAGCAGCAGCAGCTCGCCCCGGTCCTTGAACTGGATGGCGCGGCCCTTGAACTGCACATAAGCCTTTACCTTGTTGCCTTCCTTCAGGAAGTTCTCGGCATGTTTGGACTTGAAGTCGAAGTCGTGGTCGTCGGTATTGGGCGTAAAGCGGATCTCCTTCATTTCGGTGGTCTTCGCCTTGGCCTTCATCTCCTTGTCCTTCTTCTTCTTGTCGTACAAGAACTTATTATAGTCAATTACCTTACAAACAGGGGGATCTGCTTGCGGGGAAATCTCTACCAGGTCCAGGCCTTGTTCCTGTGCGATCTTTTGCGCTTCCTGGGTTGGATAAACACCCACGGTAACATTATCGCCTACCAGCCGCACCTGCGGTACCCGGATGTGGTGATTAATGCGGTGTTCTGCTTCTTTTCTGGGAACGAACCGTCCCCGGTTGAATCCTCCTTTGTTTGGTAATGCCATAATTTTTTTCCATGCCCTGACGCCGGCAGCCGGCAGGTACATGGCTTTGTTTGTTTGTTTTTATGAATGATTGCCGGTTTGTTTACAAATAGAACTGCGACCAACTACCAGGCCGGCCCATACAAGATAGGAATTCGACGCTGTTTTTCGCAGTTTTGCTAAAATTTTCCGCAAACTGATGCAAAAGCCCTGCCGCAATTACGCGACCGTCAGCCGTTCGCTGATCTCCTGCGCCAGTTCCGCCACGAATTCGTCCACCGGCTTGCTGCCGGCATCACCCTTGCCCTGGCGGCGCACCGATACCTTTTCCTCGGCCATTTCCTTTTCGCCGACCACCAGCATGTACGGCACTTTCATCAGCTCCGTATCGCGGATCTTTTTGCCGATCTTTTCGTTGCGGTCGTCAATTTCCGCACGAATATCCAATTTTTTTAACTTTAACAAAACTGTTTTGGCAAAATCGGCAAACTTGTCGCTGATGGGCAGAATCTTCACCTGCACCGGCGCCAGCCAGGCGGGGAACTTGCCCGCATAATGTTCGAGCAGGAAGCCGATGAAGCGCTCGTGGGTACCCAGCGGCGCCCGGTGGATGATCAGGGGCGTTTCGGCCTCGTTGGCCTGGTTGGTGAACTGCAGCTTGAAGCGGCGGCCCTGGGCAAAGTCCACCTGGTTGGTGGCCAGGGTAAATTCGCGGCCGATGGCGCTCCAGATCTGCACATCGATCTTGGGACCGTAGAAGGCGGCTTCGTCCGGCACTTCCACGAACGGAATGCCCGACTCCACCAGCACCGAACGCACCATTTCCTCGGTTTCTTTCCACAGCTCGGGCTCGTCCACGTATTTCTTACCCAGCTTTTCGGGGTTGTGCAGCGACAGGCGCATCACGTATTTGTCGACGCCGAAGATCTTGAAGTACTTCAGGTACATATCGTTCACGGCGCGGAACTCGGCGGCAAACTGCTCGCGGGTGCAGTAGATATGCGCGTCGTTCATGTGCAGGCAGCGTACCCGCATCAGGCCGAACAGCTCGCCGCTCTGCTCGTAGCGGTAGCAGGTGCCGTACTCCGCCAGGCGGAACGGCAGGTCCTTATAGCTTTTGGGCTCTGCGGCAAAGATCTTGTGGTGGTGCGGGCAGTTCATGGCCTTCAGGTAGTATTTTACCCCCTCCAGCTCCATGGGCGGGTACATGCTTTCCTGGTAGTACGGCAGGTGACCGCTGGTGAGGTAGAGGCTTTCCTTGGCGATATGCGGCGTTACCACGCGCTTGTAGCCGGCGGCTTCCTCGGTTTCCTTGGCCAGGCGTTCCAGCTGATCGATCACGATGGTGCCGTTGGGCAGCCACAGGGGCAGGCCGGGGCCGACCTCGTCGTCGAAGGTAAAGATGCCGAGTTCCTTGCCCAGCTTCCGGTGGTCGCGTTTTTTGGCTTCCTCCAGCAGTTGCAAGTATTCGTCGAGCTGCTTTTGGTTGGGGAAGGTGACGCCGTAAATGCGGGTGAGCTGCTTGTTGCGCTCGTCGCCCTTCCAGTAAGCGCCGGCAATGTTGGTAAGTTTAATGGCTTTGATGAAGCCGGTATGCGGGATATGGGGTCCGCGGCACAGGTCGGTAAAGCCGCCCTGGGTGTAGAAGGTGATCTCGCCGTCGGCCAGGCCCTGCAGCAGGTCGAGCTTGTACTCGTCGCCCTTTTCGGCAAAGTAGGCTACGGCCTCGTCCTTGGGAACAGGCTTGCGCACATAGGCGTTGTTCTGCTTGGCCAGCTCCGCCATCTTGCTTTCCAGCTTGCGCAGGTCGTCCTCGCTGATGGAACGGTCGCCCAGGTCCACATCATAATAAAAGCCGTTGTCCACCGGGGGACCAACCCAGAATTTGACGCCGGGAAACAGGGTCTCGATGGCTTCGGCCATCAGGTGGGCCGACGAATGCCAGAAGGTGCTTTTCCCGCTGGTATCGTCCCAGGTCAGTAACTTCAGGGAGGCATCGCCTTCAATAGGGCGGTTGGCATCCCATACCTGGCCGTTCACTTCGGCCGCCAAAACTTTTCGGGCCAATCCTTCCGAAATGGATTTGGCGATATCCAGCGCCGACACGCCCTGTTCGTAGGCACGTACGGCTCCATCCGGAAATGTAATATTCATCATAATATTGTTCTTAAAAAGAGCGGCAAAATTAACAACCTTTTGCCACAGTATTGGTTTTGAAATGAGGTTAACCATTAATTTCACAACTTGATGAGATTTCCTTTGTTGCGTTTGCTTTTCCTGCTCACCCTTTTTTGCGTATGCACGCCCCGGGAAACCAGTGCCCAGAACCTTACCGGCATCTGGAGGGGCTACTTTAATTCCGAAAACGGCGACCAGTACAAATTCGAACTCCAGGTGGAGCAAAACAAGCAGAAGGGCATCACCGGCGTCTCCTACTCCTACCTCTCCACCGTATTTTACGGCAAGGCCATCCTCACCGGCCTGCTCAACGCCAAGGCTAAGTCCGCGGTGATCCAGGAGATCAAGACCGTGGAGCTGCGCATGTCGGGCGGCTCGCAGGCCTGCATCATGAAACTGGTGCTGCAGTATTCCAAATCGGGCCGGGAAGAATTCCTCGAAGGCTCTTATTCCAGCAAATCCGAAAAAACCGAAGGCAGCAACCGCCTGGGCGGCGACTGCGGCGGGGGCACGGTCTACCTGAGAAAAGTGCCAACCTCCGATTTTTACATCGAGCCGTTTTTGCGCAACAAGCCCGGCTACCGCACGCCGGCACCCGCGGAAAAAAAGCCCGCCGCCCCGCCAGCGAAAGCCCCGGTGACAAAGCCGGCCGCCCCCGTAGCCAAGGCCCCGGCCAAGCCTGCCCCTCCCGTTAAAAAGCCCGCGCCCAAACCCCGCACCGATACCACCAAGCGCCAGGCGGCCCCGCCCCTGGTAAAGGAAGAAGTGAAAAAGCCCCAGCCCAAAACGGTGCTGACGATCCCCGCCACCACCCGTTCGCGGAAGAACGAGCTGACGGAAACCCTCAAAATTCACGGCCCGGAAATCACCGTACGGCTGTACGACAACGGCGAGATCGACGACGATACCATATCGGTTTACCTCGACAACCAGCTGGTGCTTTCCCGCCAGCGGCTGTCCACCGCCCCGCTGACCGTTACCCTGAAGATGAACGACCTGCAGACCGAACATGTGCTGGTGATGGTGGCCGAAAACCTGGGCCGCATCCCGCCCAACACCTCACTGATGATCGTGCAGGACGGCGACAAGCGCTACCAGGTCCGCATCACCTCCACCGAACAGAAAAATGCGATGGTCCGGTTCCAGCTGGAGGAATAGTTCCTGAGTTCCTGAGTTTATGGAAGGGTTGAAGGGTTTTCTTCAGCCCTTTTGCGTTCCTGCTGCCGGAGAAGGCCGACATATTACACAATCCTGTTGAGTATTGATTGCACCAACTCCGGCAGTGTTGCCAGGAATTACCGGCATCCCTCCTATCGAGCTGTGCAGGCATAGTTTTTTTGGCACCTCCCCCTTTTATGGAACCCCTGGTTCCGGTTTATTGACCGGCGCTTACCCGGGCCTGCCCGGAATAGCCCTACCTATTGAAACCCAAACCCAGCATAACCCATGGTAAACACCTCCGCGGCCTTCAAAAAGCTCACGCAATTTTTGCTGTGCGCGCTACTCCTTACACCGCCCGCCAGCGCCCAGGAAACACCCGTTTCCCTTATCCCTTTCGGCAGCACCTGGAAATACGACGACAACGGCCCCAACCCGGGAACCTGGTGGCGTTCGCTCCTGTTCCCCGACCTGCTGTGGAAGACCGGCAAAGGCACCTTCGGCTACGGCATCAAAGACGCCGCCACCGAACTGCAGTCCGGCAAGAAAAACGGAAACGGCAAGGACGACGACAAGGACAAAAACAAAGACAAAGACAAAGAAAAGGACAAGGACAAAGACAAGGATAAGGACAAAGGCACCGTCACCGTCTATTTTCGGAAAGCATTTACCCTGGCCGACCCGGCCGCCTTCGGCCCGGCGATGAACGCCCGCATCAAACGCGATGACGGCGCGGTGGTGTACGTGAACGGCGAGGAAGTGTACCGCACCAACATGCCCGCCGGTACCATCACCCCCACCACCCTGGCCAAAAATGCAGCCGACCAGGGCCGGACGCCGCAGGCCTTTACTATTAAAACCACGTCTTTCCGCCGGGGCGTCAACCTTATTGCCGTGGAGGTGCACCAGCACAACGCCAACTCCCCCGACATGGCCTTCGACCTGGAGCTGACCGGCACCAAAATACCGGCGCCACCGCCGCCCCCGGCCCCCTCGGTCCGCAGCATCCTGCGCTATGCCCCCGCCACCCAAATCACCACCGCCACCTCGGTGACCTTCCGCACGACCTTTTCGGCGGCCGTACGCGGCGTAGATGCCGCCGACTTTACCGTCACCACCGTCAGCGGCACGGTAAAGGGCAGCCTGGCCGCCACGGCCGTAAAAGCGGTAAATGACAGTGTTTACGAGGTCACCGTAAGCGCTATAACGGGTACGGGCAACCTGCGGCTGGACCTGAAGCCCTCCGGTACCGGCATCACCAACACCACCGGCGCGGCCCTCAGCGGCGGCTATACCGCCGGTCAGACCTATACCATCGAAGCGCGGGAAACCACGCCCCCCGACCCGGCGCCCTTTGCCACCGGCATCTACCGCCACCTGCCCGCCACGGACACTACTACCGCCACTTCGCTTACCTTCCGGGCTACTTTTTCGGAAAAGGTATCCGGGGTGGACGCCGCCGACTTCTCGATCACCACGCTCCAAGGTACGGTCAGGGGTATGCTGGCCGCCACGGCGGTAAAAGCCGTAAATGACAGCGTTTATGAAGTTACTGTAAGCGCTGTAACGGGCACCGGCTCCCTTCGCCTGGACCTGAAGCCCACCGGCACCGGCATCACGGATGCTGCCGGCAACCTGCTCAGCGGTGGTTACGCCTCCGGGCAAACCTATACCCTCCAGGCCCGGGAAACGGTCCCCGTCGACCCGGCACCCCGCATCACCGGCATTTTCCGTCACCTGCCCCTCACCGACACCACTACGGCCACTTCGCTTACCTTCCGGGCCACTTTTTCCGAAAAGGTAAAAGAGGTGGATGCCGCCGACTTCACGCTTACCACGCTCAGCGGTACGGTAAAAGGTGTCGTGGGATCGAATGCGGTCACCGCTGTCAGCGACTCGGTCTATGATATTACCGTAAGTTCCATAACCGGCACCGGCTCGCTCCGCCTGGATCTGAAATCCACCGGGACCGGTATCCTTGATGTTCTGGGCAACCTCCTCAGCGGCGGCTATACCGCCGGACAGCTGTACAACATCCTGCCGCCCGTGGTCGTAACCGACCCCAATGCGCCGCTCACCGTGCTGAGCATCAACCGGCAGTCGCCGGCCACAGTGGCCACCAACGCCTCCTCGGTCACCTTCCGGGTCACCTTTTCCAAAAAAGTGACCGGCGTGGACGCCACCGACTTTTCCGCCACTCCGCTCAGCGGCAACGTCCGGGGTACCCTGGCGCACCTGGCCCTGGAAACCTCGGGCACGGTGGGCACCGAGGCGGTAGCGCCGGTAGGCACCGACGGTACCACCTATGATGTGTCGGTACGGGCGCTGGCCGGCAGCGGCACCCTGCGCCTCGACCTGAAAGCCTCGGGTACCGGCATCCAGGATGCGGACGGCAACGCCCTCAGCGGCGGCTTTACCGGGGGGCAAACCTATACCGTCCAGTCCTCGGGGGCGGGCTTCGCCTCCTTCTCCGACATCGCTCCCCTGCCCATTGCCACGCATACCATGGACAAACCGCAGGCGAAGGTGTGGAACTATGCCGGCAAGTGGTGGTCGGTACTCGCCACCACGGACGGCACCGCCATCTACCGGCTTGACGGCACTACCTGGACCGAAGTGCTGCCGCTGGTCAGCAACAGCAACTGCAAGGCAGACGTACAGGTAATGGAAGGCGTGGTGCATATCCTGCTGTTCCGTGGCGGCGGCGAAAACACCTACCTGATGTCGGCCGAGTACGATGGAGGCGCCGGCACCTACCGGCTCTGGAGCCAGCGGGCGGCCAGGGTTACCGTGGTGCTGGAACCGGGAGCCGAAACCGCTACCATCGCCCTGGACGGCACCGGCCGGATGTGGATGGCCTCGGACGGCGAAGAAGCCGTGCTGGTGCGCTGGAGCGATGCGCCCTACACCAGCTGGAGCGCTCCCATTACCGTAGCCTCCGGCATCATGGAAGACGACATCTGCGCCCTGGTCGCCCTGCCAGGCAAGATCGGCGTGCTGTGGTCGAACCAGAATACCCAGCGGTTTGGCTTTAAGACCCATACCAACGCGGCACCACCCGCCACCTGGTCGGCCGACGAATTGCCGGGCGCCGGCGCGGCGCTTAACCTGGGCCACGGCCTGGCCGACGACCACCTCAACATGATCGTGGGCGCCGACGGCACCTTGTACTGCGCAGTGAAAACGGGCTTCGATACCCCCAAATACCCCAAAGTGTCGCTGCTGGTGCGCCGCCCCGCCGGCACCTGGGACCCCCTCTACCCCGTTACGGCCAATGAAGGCACCCGGCCGATCGTGCTCCTCAACGAGGCGGCCCGCAAGCTGAAGGTGGTGTATTGCTCGCACGAGAACGGCGGCGATATCCTCTACCGCGAATCGTCCACCTCCTCCATCGCCTTCGGGGCGCCCCTGACCCTGGTCAGCGGCAACTACCTGTATAACTATGTGACCGCCACCCACCAGGCCTACAGCTCGGACGTGGTGCTGCTGGCTACCAACCTCGACAAGCGGCAGGCCGTAGGGGTGCTGGCCACGGACAATACCGCCCTCTTTACCGGCACCGCCTCCACGGCCCCGCTCACGACGCTGGCGACGGCCACCACCACCGCGCCCGCACCGGAGCTGCAGGCTACCGTCAACCCGCTTACCACGGGCACGGTGGTGCGCTTTTCGCTGCCGGAAGGAGGCCCCTACTCCCTCACCCTGCAGAACCTGCAGGGCGGATCGGTAAAACTGCTGAAGCAGGGAACCGCCGAGGCAGGCCAGCAGTATTCCGTGGCGGTGGACGGCACCACCCTCATCAACGGCATTTACCTGGTGCAGCTGCAAACCCGCCAGGGCATCACCACGCTGAAGCTGGTGGTGGAGCGGTAACGTGAACGGTTGGTCGTTAGTGCGTTTATTTTTGAAAGGGGGAGGAAACCAAAGGTTTCTTCCCCCTTCCTGTTTTTCGCATCGAAAAGCGGACTATCTTCACCGGAAGGGGTGCTGCCCCGTACCCTTAATACCAAAACAGTGACACTGAAACAGCTGATACAGGACTTGTGGGACCACGGCAACCTTACGGTCAGCCGCGAGGTAACGCCCTTCGACCCCGGCGACCTGCACGCCTCCGCGGAGTTGCTCCGCCGGCTTTACCACCAGGATTTTTCGGAAATGCCCCTGACCGCCCCGGACTTTGATGGGGACGCCGCCCTGTGGGGCGCCGCTACCCTGTACCGCGCCCTGCAGTTACTGCTCCTGCGCGACCTGGACGAGCCGGCCATCCGCCACTGGCTGCCCGCTTATGCCGGGCCACCAACACCGGAAGCCCTTTATTCCGCCGACCTGTCGCTGCGGCACCTGCCCGAGGTGCTGGCCGCCTGCAAAGGCCTGGCCCCCGGCGATCCGCTGGTGACCCGGCTGCAGGAGCTGGCCCTCGAATGGCCGTTTTCCGCCACCGGCCTGGACCTGCCCGGCACACCCGCCCTGGAAGTGCTCCTCGACCATCCCTCGCTCCGCAGCGCCTACCGCGACCGCGTGATCGGCCACCGCGACACCCGCCGGCTGGCCCATCCCGAGGTGGCCCTGCTGGTGGCGGAAGCCCTCGGCCGCCACCCCGAAGCCTTCTGGCCCGGCTACCCCCAAGTACCTGATGCAACCTTCCCAATACCCAATTAACCAATTAACCAATTAACCGCACCCATGACTCCTTCTTCCCTGGCGCTGATCGATAAGCTGAACGCGGCGCTCCGGCACCTCAAAGAAACCTTTGTCGGTAAAGACGACATCATCGACCTGATGGGCATTTGCCTGGCCGGCAGGGAAAACCTGTTCCTGCTGGGACCGCCCGGTACGGCCAAAAGCGCCCTGGTGCGCGAGCTGTCGAAGCTGCTGGAAGGAAAGACTTTCGAATACCTGCTCACCCGCTTTACCGAACCCAACGAGCTGTTCGGCCCCTTCGACATCCGCCGCCTCCGGGAAGGCGACCTCGTTACCAATACCGAAGGCATGCTGCCCGAAGCTTCCCTGGTGTTCCTCGACGAGCTGCTGAATGCCAACAGCGCCATCCTGAACAGCCTGCTGATGGTGCTGAATGAAAAAGTATTCCGCCGCGGGCGCGAAACGCGGCCGCTGCCCGCCCTGATGATCGTGGGCGCCAGCAACCACCTGCCCGGGGAAGAGGCCCTGCAGGCCCTGTTCGACCGCTTCCTCCTGCGCGTGCGCTGCGACAACGTAGACCCCGCCCACCTGGGCCAGGTGCTGAATGCCGGGTGGCTGCTGGAACAAAAGCCCGCCGGCGAGCGCCCGCAGCTCGCCACCGAGGAGATCCGGCAGCTCCAGTCGCTCCTGCCCCAGGTGGACCTGACGACGGTACGCCCCGCCTATATCGAACTGGTGCAGAAGCTGCGACACACCGGCCTGCCGCTTTCGGACCGCCGGGCCGTAAAGCTCCAGCGCCTCATAGCCGCCAGCGCCCTGCTGTGCAAGCGCCTGAAAGCAGCGGAAAGCGACCTGTGGGTGCTGCGCTACATCTGGGACACCGAAGAGCAGATGGACGTGATCGCCGCCATCGTGAATGCCGCGGTAAAAGCAGGGGGTGAACAGGAGGCGGCCCACCCCAGGGCTCACCTCAACGGGCAGCCCCAGGCCGACGACATTTATTCCGAAGTGCTGAAAATGACGGAACAATGGGAAGACCCGGCCACCGGTCCCGCCGACCGCAGCTCCATCAAGGACCGCCTGCGCTACCTCGACGGCCGCTGCGAATGGATCACCAATGAAGAGCAACGACAGTTTGTGCAAAAACCCGTACAGGAACTATGGAAAAAAATACTGCAGGCGAACTAACCGAAATGGTGGCCGTGCTGGCGGCCAAAGACGCCCCCGCCCTGGGAGCGGTGCGCTCCCTTCCCGGCCTCCGGGCCGCTGCCGAGGGCGAACGGGTATGGCTGCGGGGGCTCCCCGCCGCTCCGCCCCCCGCCGTCCGGGCCCTGCCCCTGCGCGGCGCCTGGCTGCTGGGGGAACAGGGACTGCTGTTCCCTCCCGGCGGCCACACCCCCACCGGCCGGCTGCCGGAAGGAACCTGGCAGCCGCTGACCGATTTTTTGAAAGTGGACCTCCCGGTTTCGGGCCTGCCCGGCCAGGCAGAGCCCCACACAACGGTGCAGCTGGTCCCCTCGGCCCGGTTCCACGAAGGCGCCGCCCTGCTGACCGACCGGGAAGGCTTTCGCTGTTGGGCCGAGGGTGCGCCGCAGGTGCGGCTGCAGGCCCTGCGCTTTACCGTTTCGGAGCAACAGGTATTGCTGCTGGGCACTCCCCTGCCGCCCCTGCCCGGGAAAGAATACTGGCAGAGCGGCAGCGTGCTGCTGCCCTGCGGCTACGATTTCGACCCGCCGCTGCTGGCCCGCCTGCTGGCGGCACGGTTCAACGCCGGGGGCGATGCCTATTTGCTGTTCGACCCTGACGGTTCCTGGGAACGGGTGCCGTTCGACTGTTTCGCCCCGTTAAGCCGCAGCGCCGCCCGAACAACGGGAACCGTCTCCCTCCCCACTCCACCTAACGTTGATGCACCATGAATGATACCCGGGAAACGGCCCTCACCTATTTCCGCCCGCACAAAAACTATTTCTGGCGGTGGGCCGAAAAAGGCGCCGTCATCGAAGACGCCGCCGGCTACACCATTTGTTACGGTGAAGATCTGGCCGCCCTGTTGCGCCGGCTGGCCGGCCAGGGGCTGCCGCCCTTCGGCACCCTGCTGTTGTTGCTGGCGGCGGGCCACCGGGACTGGCAGGCCCGCGGCAGGCAACAACTGCTGGAACTATTGTCCCGGCTGCTGCAACAGTTTGCCGGTTCCGGCCAGCCCCAAAAGCTGCAGCAGTATACGCTGGGCGCCGTGGCCTTCCTGGACCGGGTGCACGCCCTGCCCCCGGAGCTGCGCAGCGGTAACGGCCGGGCACAACTGTTCAGCGTGTTCCTTTCCGCCGCCTCCAGCCAAACGATGGACCCAGAAGCCGCCACGCGCCTGGTGGCGGAATGGGACAGCGGCCGCCTCGACGCCTCCCTGTTCACCGGGGCCAGGGCCCCCAAAGAAATTACCGAGCAGGTGTTCCTGCAGGACCTAACGGGCCTGTATAACGCCTTTATTGTTTTTCCCGACCGGGAAACCCTGGAGCACCGCATCCGCACCGGCCTGGATAAAGCCCCCGAACCCGCGGAGATCGGGTTGCCCCAAAAGGAAGGTGCGGATTGGCGAACCGAGCTGGAAGCCGATCCCCGCACCGCTGGCCTATCCCGCCTGGCAAGGCACCTGGAGGCCGCCCTGCACATCCCGATGCACGCCCACGGCAGCGGCGACCAGCCGCTCGGCGGGGTATCGGATATTACCAACCGCGGCAATTACGACCGCCTGCTGCTGTCCGAGCTGGCCCACGACGACCTGTCGCTGGTGGCCCGCCTCGCCAACAACGAGGCCCTGTTCCTGCGCCGTGAAGAACCGCCGGCTCCGGACAACCGCACCCGGACGCTGCTGGTGGATACCAGCCTGAAAATGTGGGGCACGCCCCGTGTCTTTGCCCTGGCCGCCGCCCTGGCCCTGGGCCGGAACACGGGGCGGGGCACCACGGTCCAGGCCTATGCCCTGGGCGGAACCACGGTGGAAGCGCTGGACCTTCAATCGAAAGAAGGCGTCCTCCGGGCCCTGGAGCGGCTCGACCCCGCCCTGCACTGCACGGTGGCCCTCGCCGCTTTTTTGAAGGACAGCGACCTGCCGCAAACTTCCCAAACCGTCCTGATCACCGGCGAGGGGGCCGACCTCCACCTGCAAGCCGCCCCGGAGCTCCAGCAGCGGCTTTCCTTCCTGCTGACCGTCGGCCGGCAGGGGCGCCTGGAGCTGTACGAACTGGTGGAGGGCCGGCGCAAACGGGTGACGTCCGCCCTGCTCGACCTCGACGAGCTGCTGTTTGCCCCCGTGGCGCCCGCCAGCACCCAACAGAAAAGCCCGCCGGCCTTTATGCGCCAGCCCGCTTCCCCGCTTTATTTTCCCACCGCGCGCGTCCGGGTACAGCCGGACCAGGCCTGGCACCACCCCGACCTGGGCGTGGTGGTCGTTACCCAGGACCAACGGGTGCTGCACTGGCCCCAGAAAGACAAGGGTGCCCGCGAGATCATCCCCTTTATAGAAGCAGGCCAGTACAGCCTGGGCCCGGTGGGGAAAACCGGCTGGTGCCTGGCCGTTTCCCAAGCGGCCGGCACCCGGCTGCGCCTGTACAGCCAGGCAACCCAAAACGCTCCCTGGGACTCCTGCGACCTTTCGCAAAAAATTTCCGATACCGAAGAAGTGAAAAAAATTGTGTTTGACGGCATGACACCTGCCGTTTTTGTCCAGCTGTCCCGGCGCGTCCTGTCCGTGGACCCGGTCCAGGGTACCGTACGGGACTGCCAGGCCCATAAGGACTGGAGGCCGTTAGCCGGCGTGGCGCCCCTGCCGGTTTATGAGGCTTCCTGCATCCGGAAATATATCCAAAAAGGCTATTCGGTACTGACCAGGATCCAGGAGCTTTATATCGACCATAACCAACAGCTTTGCCTGGACCACCGCGCCCTCCGCCCCGTTTCGGGCGCCCTGAAGCTAATGACCCGGGACGGCGCTACGGTCAAAAAAACGGAGCCGCTCGCCGACGAACCAGTGACCCTAGAGGGCTATGCGGACCCGCGGATGTCCTTCCGCCGGCTAAGCTGGGCCGATGGCAGCGAGATCCTGCTGGATCCCCGGGGGTTCCTGCACCTGCGCAGCTCCAATGCCGCCCTGCCGGAAATGACCCTGACCCTGATCGTGGACAAACCGCTGGCCGCCTGGGCCGCGGACGGCACCTGCACCGGCAATCACTATTTCCGGGCTGCCGGACAGCAGCTGGAACCGGCCGAATTCTATAAAAAATATCTTTCACCCTTTATCGCCCAACTGCAATGAAGCTGGAGCTGCAATTGAATTATACCCGGGAAGCCGGCGGCCCGGTGGCTGCGGCCTTCATTCACGGCGCTTCCGTCCGGGACTGGTTGCGGGAGATCGACCGCTGGGGCGTGGACCCGCTTGCACTGGTTTGCCTGGTCCTGCCCGAGCGAAAAGGCTCGGTGCGCCCGGGCGGTCTGCTGGTGGTATTTCCCGCGGGGCAGGCGCCCCCGGCCGATCGCCTGCGCCACCCTTATTATGCCCGGGCCGGCAAACTGTTCCTGCCCCTGCACGCCTGCCTGTATCCCGACGGGAACGAAGCGGAGCTGGCCGCGCTGCTGCTGTGGGACTGGCAGGTATTCCATCCCTCCCTGGGCTTTGTGGGCTTTGAAAAAAAGGACCGCCTGTCCCTGGCCGGCTTGCTGGAAGCCGCTCCCCCGCCGGCAGGTGCCTGGCGGCGCCCCCCGGACCCGCCGCCGCCTGCCGCCCGCCTGCAGCAGGTGCGGCTGGAGACCCTGTCCACGGCGGAAATGATGGACGCGCTGAAAGCCGGCATCGGCAGCCGCCCCCTGGACGAATTGCCCGCCGGTAACGATCCGGCCGGTGAAGGGCGCTCCGCCGCCGCCCGGATCGCTGAGGGGCTGAAACAAAAAGTCCTGGAAGGAGGCATGATCGTACTGGCCCTGCTGCTGCAGGCCCTGGCCGCCCTGCCCCCATTGGGCGGTGGCAGCACCTCCCGCTCCGCCGGCAGGTCCTCCAGGCGGGGAAGCGGCAATCCCGGCGCGCTCGACCAGCTGGTACAATGGCTCAGCCGGCAGTTGGAGACCTCCCGCCGAAACCGGCCGTCCAACCTCGACAGCAAGCGCGACCGCGAGCTGCAGCGGCTCCTCCGCCTGTTTGATAACAATACCGACGAAGCCCTCCAATACGCCCTGCCCCTGGATTCGCCTTACCTTTCCCGCGGGCAGGCCCCGCCCTCGGCCCGGCTGGGCAAACGGTCGACCCACTTCAACCTGGGCGGCCTCCTGGGTGGCGGCGCCGTGGATGCCTGGGATACGGGGAATTATTATTTCGAGCTGCGGCAGCGCTACCAGGAAGCGGCTAAAAAAGAAGCCGCCCGGGGCGCCCATAAAAAGGCGGCCTACATCTACGCCCACCTCCTGGCCGACTTTTCCGCAGCCGCCAACGTGCTGCAGCAGGGCCGCCATTTCCGCGAGGCGGCCGCCCTGTACCGCGACCACCTGAACAACCGCCCGGGCGCCGCCGCCTGCCTCGAAAAAGGCGGCCTGCTGCCCGAAGCCATCGACCTTTACCTGGAACTGCAGCAGCACGAGAAGGCCGGCGACCTGTACCGGCTGCTGGAACAGCCCGCCAAGGCCACTGCCTGCTACCAGACCGCAAGGGATAAGGCCCTGGCCAACCACAACTACCTGGAAGCCGCCCGCCTGCAGCGGCAGCAACTGGGCGAACCGGGAGCGGCCGCACACACCCTGCTGCGGGGGTGGCACCAATCGGCCCAGGCAGAGGCCTGCCTGAAGGAATATTTTGCGCTGGCGGCCGAAGAGGAGCCGCCCGGCCTGCCCCGGAAAGTTCAGGAGGTATTTTCAGGAGCAGTGGCGCCGCAGCAACAACTGGCCTTCCTGAATGTGCTGCTGCAGGTGAAGACCACCTACGCCGGCGCCGAACTGGAGGCGGTGGCGCAGCAGTTGGCCTACCAGGTCGTCAGCGAACAGGCCGCGGCGGGCAACCCTTCGGCCCTGAACCTGCTGAAAAGCTTTGTACCCGGCGACCGGCTGCTGCAGCCCGACTGCACCCGTTTTCTCGCCAACCGGCCGGCCACGCCCCTGCCCGCCGCCGGCTCCACCGTTTACCAACTGGCGAACGACGTGCAATGGCTCCGGGCGGCTCCCTTCACCCTCAACGAGTTTCTCCTGCTTGGGGTAAAAGGAAAAAAGCTGCACCTGGCCAGGGGCAACCGCGAGGGACGGTTTGAATATCATTCCTGGAACGAAGCGGTGCCCTATGGCCCGAAAGCCCGCCTGGTCCTGAACGGGCAGCGAACGAACACCGTGCTTCTCCACCCTGCCGACGAACTGGCGCTGCCCCTCAAAACGCTGCCCCCCGCCCGGGGCTTTTCCCGGCAGCTCTTCGTGCAATGCCCCGCCTGGCTATCGAACAACGTGCTGGGCCTGGCCATCAACAGGGAAGGGAATGTCGTGGCCCTGCTGCGGGTCCACGGCGCCCTGGCGCTCCGGCACTACAGCCCCGAGGGCGTGCTGCACCAGTCTGTCGATTGCACGCTGGAAGGCGGCAGCCCGGTCGCACCCCATCCCCAACTGCCCCGTACCGACGTCCACTTCCAGAATGGCTGCTTTTACATCGGGTGGGGTGAGGAACTGTGGCAGGTGGCCGAAAACGGGCGGACCCAGGTGATGGCGTTACCCGCTTCTGTAAACGGCCTGAACGGGCTTACGGTTGCCGACCCCGACCCGGGCGTCAAAATCGCCCTGGCCACCGCCGGCGGATGCGCCCTCTACACCGCCCGGGGCCCCCACCAGCAAATGAAACCGTACTACGATCAGCCCTTCGGCAACGAGCTGAAGCCGGTCTGCCTGCAGTTTATCCTGCCCCGCTTCCTGGTGGTGGCCGAACGGCTGCAGGCAGTGGTGTTCGCCCTGGAGGCCGAAGGGCCGGTAGTCGTGCGCCGCATCCCGGCTACCGCCACCATCGTTTCGGTCTTTCCCGCCGGCACCCGCAACCACTGCGCCCTGCTGGAGGAAAACGGCCGGCTTTCGATCCACGACCTGGCGCAGGAAGGATAATTACCGGGAAAGGATCCGCCCCCTTGCAGCATCAATGAAGCGACCTTCGTTCCCGGTCCAACGCAAAGAGGCTTACGGTCATCCGTAAGCCTCTTTGCGTTGGAGGAAGCGCCTTTTAGGGAACCACTACCGTCGTACCGAAGGTGCGGCTGCCATCGCTGAGGACCAGCCGGTATATCCCTTTCTTCCAGCCGGAGGTAACCAGGCTGAGGTCGGGTGCCTGGCTGAAAACGGAGGGATAAAGCGCTACCAGCCGTCCCCCGCCGTCAAATACCCTCAAGGTCATGGACCCGCCCGGGGCTCCGGACCAGCGCAGGGTAGCGCTGCCGTTCCGCACGGGGTTGGGGAAAACGGTCAGCTCCCCGGCTTTCGCCCCGGACAGGGTCACCTGGCGCACCGGCGAATAGGTATATTGCTCGTCGCGGTCCACCATGCGCAGCCGGAAGAAGTTTTTGCCCTCGGCAGCCCGGTCATACCCGAAAGCATAGGAAGCCTCCAGGGCCCGGCCCGCAGCGGCCACCGTGCCCACGGAGGTATAGGTCCGTCCGTCACGGCTGTGCTCCACTTCGAAGCGGGCGGTATTTTCTTCTTCCAGCGTTTTCCAGCGGAGCGATACCCTGCCGGGGCCGGCGGCCACCGCATCAAAGGCGTGCAGGCGCAGGGGCAGCACGAGGTGGGCGGGATCGGGATAGACGATGATGGTCAGGCAGGCCGTTGCCGTTGCCGGCGCACTGTAGGTATCGGCCATCTTGTAGGGCACCACGGCCGTGCCGGTATAGCCGTAAACGGGAGTAAAGGTATACGTGCCGTTACCGCCGGGAACCAGGGTGCCGGCCACCGTACTGCCGTCCGCTTCATAAACCGTCAGGCTGCCCGAAGTAACGAGGGTGCTGCCGCTGTAAAACCCGAGGAAAGAAAGCGGGGTATGCGTATCCGGGTCGCTGTCGTTGCCCAGCACGTTGCCGCTCACCGGCGTATTGATCCAGGTGCTGTTCTGGTCGTTGGCGGCCTGCACATAGTTGGGCAGTGCCACGGTGATGGTCAGGGTAGCCGTGGCCGCCAACTCCTCGCTTGGAACGCAGGTATTTTGGTTAACCGCCTGGTCGTAGACCCGATAGGTCAGCACGTCGGTACCGGAAAAGCCGGCATCGGGAACGTAGCGGACCAGGCCGTTGGCCAGCACGGTGGCCGTACCATGGGCCGGGATCATGGTAATGACGGGCACACTCAACTCCAGGCCTTCGGGATCGTAGTCGTTCTCCCGCACATCGGCGTACAGGGTCTGGCCCACCAGGGTGGTTTCCGCATCATCGACAGCCACGGGCGCCGTATTGGCCGGGCTGGAGACGGTAATGGTCACCGTACCGGTGGCGGTTTGGGAAGGAATGCCGTTGTCGGCCAGGGTATAGGTAAAGGTAAAGGTGCCGGTAAAACCAGGGGCCGGGGTATACGTAACGGTCCCGTCGCCATTGTTGGTGAGGCTGCCGGCCGCAGCGGGGTTGGGTGCGGAGAGACCTGTCAGGGACAGCACGCCGCCTTCCGGGTCGCTGTCGTTGGCCACCAGGTTGAGGGTGACGGGCAGGCAGGGCAGCACCGTCCGGGTGTCCGCACCGGCGGAGGGCGCCCGGTTGGCGGCAGTCAGCACCAGGCGGGCGCCGGCGCAATAAGCCGTGGCGGCGCAAGAAGCGGCGGCAGCGGCATCCTCGCAAACGGAATAATACAGCGTATCGTTGCCCGTAAAGCCGGCATAGGGAACATACACGATATTTCCCGAGGCATCCACGGAGGCCGTGCCGTTCCGGGGCGCGGTGGCGATGGTGACCAGCAGGGCGCGGCCTTCGGGATCGACATCGTTGGCCTTTACATTGACGGTCTGGGTAACGCCGCTCGGGGCGGTGGCCGCATCGTCGGCGGCGGTCACCGGTGAGTTGGTCACTACCACGTAGGCGGTGGCGCTGTCGCTGCCGTTGGACGTGGTGAGCTGGTATTGGAAGGAAGCGATGCCGTTGAAGCTGCTTACGGGTGTGAACACGATGGTGTTGCCCACCACCGAGGCGGTGCCCTGGGCGGCGGAAGGCGCCGTTGAAACTGAAATGCCCGTAACGGCAGCCCCCATCAGGTGATCGTTGGCGGCTACCTCAATAGTCACCGGGGCAACAGATTGGGTAGTAGCCGTATCCGGCAGGGACAGGGGGGCCCGCGCCGGGATAGGCGCGCAACTGGTGGCCGGTGCATAATGGATGGTCAGCACCGGCTGGTAGGCCGGGGTGCCATGGGTACGGGAGGCGAAGGTCTTGATCTGGTTGTTCAGGGTTTCGTTGTCGAACTTCAGCAGCAGCCCTTCGTTGGCATAGTCGCCGGAATACCAGTCCTGCACCAGGGTGGTGAGGTTCCAGGAGTAAGCGCCGGTGGTGGATACGGCGGTAGTGGCATAGGGCGCGGAGGCGAAATCGCCCCCGGCGGTGGTCCAGGCGGTAGTGCCGGTCCGGGTGACCCAGCTGGGCACGCCCGTGCTGCCGCCGCAGGCGCCGGTGCCTTCCTCCCAGGCGGCCGTTACCCGGTGCGCCGAAATATCATAAGCGGTGCTGGATTGGGCGGAAGTCAGCTGCATTTTCAGGGTAGCCCCGGTGATGACCATTCCTGCCGGCAGCGAAGAAAGGTCGAATCGCAGCAGGCTGCGCAGCTTTTTGGAAGATTCGCCATCGACCAGCAGGCTGGTACAGGCGCCGAAATTCTTGTTATTGTCATTCAGGCTGAGATATGTATCCCTTTGGGCGCCGAGGGCAACACTGCCCGGAGCGCCGGCTCCGGTTACGGTATAGGTGCCGCCCGAGCAGCCGTCGCTCTTTACGGTGACCGTCACGGTTTCGGTTCTGCTGTAGCCCAGGTCATTCACCACCCGAACTACAAAAGCATCGGTGCCGCTGTAATCCGCGTCGGGCACATAGGTGACGGAATAATCGGGATTGACCGACACCGTTCCATGGGCGGGAGCGCTTACCAGGCCCGAGAGGACCAGGGAGGTGGCGCCGGTGCCGGGCTGGTCGTTGGCCAGCACGTTGATGGTGGCCCGGTTGTCCTCTGTAATGGTTTGCTGGTCATCGGTGGTCACCGGGGCCTTGCTGGCGTCGCCTACCGCAATGATATAGGTGCCGCTGGCGCAAAGGGCGGGCGACCGCTTGTCGCAGACCGTATAGGTAAGCGTTTCCAGGCCGAAAAAGTCCTTGTTGGGGGTATAAGTGACGTTACCGCCGGAGGAAAAGCTGACAGTGCCGTTGGCATTACCCGTAACGGCGGTCAGGCTCAGGACGTCACCGTCGGGGTCGGCATCATTGGCCAATACGTTCTTCGCCAGTGAGGCGGTGCCGCAAAGCGGGTCCAGGGAGGCATTGTCGGCGGCGGGCACCGGCACCCGGTTGGGCGGCAGGATCGTCACCGGTACGCTTTTGAAGCTCGTACGGCCGCAGGCGTCCATAACCGTCAGGGTGAGCACGCAGGAAGTGGCCTGTGCCACAACCGGCGGCGTAAAGGTGGTTGTGGCGGAGGCGGGGGCGGAAAACGAGCCGCCGCAGCTGGAGCTCCACTTGTAGGTGAAGCTGTTGCCCGGAAAAACGGAAGCGGCCGAAGCGGTAAAGGAGGGCGTGATGCCCCCATAGATTTTCATGCCTTCCGTAAGGGAGGCCGTACTGATCTGCGGCGCCTTTTCAATACCCTGGAAAAAGCTGAAGTCGAGGAAGGCCCGCTGGGCGGCCACGGAATGGGCGGTGGCTTTATTCAGGTCATGCCCGGCCTCGTACATGACAAAACCCCGGTCGGACTGGCCCATGCCTCGCCCGTACACGATCAGGGCCGCGGCGTTGGAGCGGTCGGAACGCAGGGTGGGCACATTTTTCTGGGTGGGGTCGTAGGCCGTAATATGGGTGGAAGGGCGCCAGCCGCCACCCGCAGTTTGCAGGGGAATATATATTTGTTCCGAACCATTCTGGTGGGCCAGGTCGGTCCCGCCCATGTACTGGGTGTTGGGGTCGGCCGGCAACAGGTGGGTGAAGGGAAGCGTACCGGCTGCATGGCTGCCAAAATCGATGAGGCCGGTAAGGGTGAGGAAATTGGTTTGCTGGGCCCCGTTTGCAGGGTTGACCATATTCTCCAGTACGCTCACGGCATGGCAGCCCGCCCAGATGGCGCCCCGGGCCGTCTGGTTCCACGTATAAAGATTGCCATGCGTGGACCACAGGGGATCGGCATGGGGCATCACGTAAAACTGGTCGCAGCTGGTCAGCTTCGCCGGTGTTTTCCAGCTGTAGGCGGTGGAAGGGATGCCGGCATTGATCAGGAATTTTTCGGCAATGCCCCCGTTCTGGGCATCGAGTGTCCATACAGGAGCCGTGGTAAGGGTATACGTCACCGGAACGGTAAATTCAGAAGTGGTGGAGGCGCCCGTCATGCCCAGTCCCTGGTAGAAGGCAATGCGGCTGTTAACGGCCGTGGACCGGAAGGCCGCCGGAATGATAAAGGTGCCGCCTTTGTAGGCCACCCCGTTATGCGAAAAATCCGTTCCGTCCTTGGCTTTGGACGCATTGATCACCCAGTACACCGGCACCTTGTAGGTCTTCAGCAGTTCGTACACCAGGCCATACGGCTTCAGGCTGTTGCCCGTGGTCGGCGCGGAGCTACCCATATTAATAATGTAGGAATTGGCGGCGATCGTCTGTGTTTGCGCCTGGGCGAGGCTGCCCAGGCAAACCAGGACGAGGCTCATCATAAAAACCACTTTTCTCCAGGCCGTTTTTACACGCAGGATACTTTGGAATATTTCCCCCGTCGCAGAAAGTTCCCTGCAGGGGTCCGATCCGGGCTTTTGCAGGAAAAGCGGGGCTGGTAATGCATAGGATTTTGAAGTTGAAAAGCAGGAACGATGCATCGCTCCTGCTTCCCTGGTCTTTACTGGCATATTGGAAATTTTATACAAAGCAAGACATTAAATCGCTTACATATTAGAAGTATTTACTTAGTATAAATCCCTTATTCAAACCGCCTGAAAGCCCGTATGGAAATTGATCCGTCCGGGGGCGGCCTTAACTTTTCCTTTTCACTCCCGGGTAGTAGAAGGGGACTGCCGCAGGCGCTGCGGCATAAAAAAAGAGGCCGCCTCCTGTCGTTGGAGACTGCCTCTTTTCTTTGGCGAACCGTGCTGGGGAGCACCTACATGCGCCCGGCGGGGCCACTAGGGTTCAAACACGCATTTGGTGGTGATCACGGACTGGTTCATTTCCACTTTTACCAGGTACAGGCCGCGGCCCAGGTGGGCGGGATGGCCGATGCGCAGGCTGCTGGATCCGGCCGGTACGTTGCGGCGCTCCACCCATACCTGTTTGCCGGTAGCATCCAGCAGGGAGATGGTCGCCCTGCCTTCACGGTCGTTTTCCACCGCCAGGGCAATGGTTGTTTTTGCCGGGTTGGGGCTGACCGTGATCGCCAGCGGGCTGCCGCCGGTGGCGGACAGGCGGATCACTTTGCTGAACGAGGAGCGGCCGTCTGCTTCCACCATGCGCAGGCGGTAGTACAGGCTGCCTGCAGGCAGGCCCTTATCGGTATAGGCATAGGTGTTGGCGGTTCCGCCCTGGGCAGCTACCGTAGCCATCGGCGCATAGCTTACGCCATCCTGGCTTCTTTCCACCACGTAATGGCTGAATTGCTCTTCATTGGCGGTTTCCCAGTTCAGGAAGGCGGAAGTGCCTTCCTTTATGGCCGAGAAGCGCACCAGGGTCACCGGCAGTACCAGGTTGCTGCAGGTAACGGCCACCTGCACCCCGGAAACGGAAGCCGGGCAGCTGCCGCTGCGGATCTGCCACTGGTAGGCATAGGTGGTATTGCCGATCAGGCCACTCACCTGGGTAGTGGGCAGCAAAGGGTTGGCGATGGTGGTCGCCGGACCCGCCACCTGCACCCACTGGCCGGAGCCCGCAGCCGGGGCATTACCCGCCAGCGTGGCCGTGGGCTGGCAGATCGCCTGGTTCGGGCCGGCGTTGGCAGCAGAAGGCAGCGGGGCTATGGCCACCTTGATATCGCTGGAGCTGGAACAGCCGCCCCCGCCGGTACCGGTGATGGTCCAGCGATAAGTATAGGTTCCGGTGACGGCACCGGACAGTTGGTTATTCGGCGTGGCCGGGTCGGCAGCGAAAACAGGCGTATTGGGACCACTGACGAGGCTCCAGGAGCTGTATTCATTGGCGCCCGGGCCGTTAGCGGCCAGGGTGAACGAGCTGACGTTGCAGAGCGACTTGTCGGCCCCTGCCACCGCCGGGGTCGCCGGCGGCCGGATGGTCACCTGCCGGTCGTCAAAGGAACCGGGGCAGGCTACTCCCTGGCTGCTGAGGGTATAGCGGAAAGTATAGGTTCCCGGCACCAGGTTGGTGGCTGCCGCAGCGTTGGCGGTGACGGCTGCGAACGAAGCCGTAGCGGGGGTGGTCCCCACCTGCGTCCAGGTACCCGTGCTGCCGGCATTACCGGTCAGGCTGACGGTCGGGCTGTTGCAGATGAACAGGTCGGTCCCGGCATCGGCGGGAGGATTGACCGCCACGACCAGGTCGTCGGTACTGGGGGTGCAACCCAGCCCGTTGGTCACCGTCCACCGGAAGGTGTAGGTGCCGGCACCCAGGCCGGTCACGGTGGTGGCCGGCGTCAAGGGATTGGTGATCGATACCTGGCTGGGACCGCCTACCTGGCTCCAGGCACCCGAGCCGGCCGCAGGAGCGGCAGCGTTCAGGCTGGTCGAAGAACCGCTGAGGCACGACTGGTCCGCGCCGGCGCTGGCAGCGGAAGGAGGCGTTCCTACCCGCACCACCGCATCGCTGGTTTGCGTGCCGCAGCCGCCATTGGTAACGCTCCACCGGAAGGTATACGCCCCCGGCACCAGCCCGCTCACCGTAGTGCTGTTGAGGCCGGGCGAAGCGATCACCGCGCCGCCGTTCCCGCCGACCTGCGACCACAGGCCGGTCAGGGAGGCCGGGCCGTTACCGGTCAGGGTAGCCGATGAGGTACAAATATCCTGGGAAGCAGGCGTCACGCTGATGGTGGTGCCGGGCGATACCGTAGCCAGGACCGTATCCCGCGAGGGCGTACATCCATTCAGCGAAGTGACCCACTCGAATACATAGGTGCCGTTGGCCAGGCCGGTAACGGTAGGTGTGGCGGAGGCCGCATCGCTCAGGTGCGCGGACGAAGGCCCGCTGACCTGCTGCCAGATACCCGTAGCCCCGGCCGGTGCCGGAGCGGTGGCGCCGAGCACAAAGGAGGGCGTGCCGGTGATGCGGCAGATATCGGCCCCGGCATTCGCGGCGGCAGGCCCCTGGACGTTGCCGGTGGTCAGAACGACATTATCGGAAGTGGAGCCGCAGGCATTAGCGATCTGCCAGGTAAAGGTATATACCGTATTGGCCGCCAGCCCGGTAACGGTGGGCCGGGGCGCATGCGTATCCGAGAAAGAAACGCCGGCCGAAGGATGGACACTCCAGGTACCGGTTTCATTCGCTGCCGGGGTATTGCCCGAAAGCTTATACGTTATACCATAACAAATGGCGGCATCCTCTCCTGCAGTGGCAGTGGTCGGCAGGCCGGAGGCCACGGACACTTTTACCAGGCTTTCCGCCTGCGCACAGGCTACCCCGTTGGAAATGCTCCATTTAAAGACATACGCGCCGGGTACCAGGCCGGACACGCCCGAATTGTGGTGGGCGGGATCGGCGATCACGGCCGTTCCGGGGCCGCTGACCTGCGACCAGGTGCCGGTTCCCGAGGTGGGCAGGTTCCCGGCCAGCGAGGTGGCGGTAATGCTACAGCCCAGCAACTGGTCGGTGCCCGCATTTGCCGGGGAAGGAGTGCCGGAAACCAGGATGGTCACATCGGCGGTAGCCGTGGCACATCCCGTTCCGCCTACCTGCTGAAAGCGGACCACGTACGTGCCGGGAGTGGTCAGACCGGTCATGTAGTAGGGCGAAGCGGTAGCGGCACTGAAATAACTGTTGGGAACAAAGCCGGGTGTCGGCGCGGACAGGATCTTGAATTCCGTGCGGACACCGCCGGTGGCGGCGTAGCTGACGGGAATAAACGAAGAGCCGCAGGTGCCCATCAAAGGAGAAGGGGACGTAATGCTGATCGTCGGCGGTGCGGAAAACCCGATGGTCCGGGTAACGCTGGACGAACAGCCGCTGGCGTTGGTAATGGTATAGCGGAACACGTAGGTGCCGGAGCCATCCAGGCCGGAAACCGTGGTATTATAAGAAGAAGGAGCAGCGATGACAGCGCCTGCGGGACCGGAAACCTGGGTCCACTGCGCCGCTTCACCTGCAAACTGGGCCCTGGGAGCGCTCAGGACGGCCGAAGTACGCCCGTCGCAATAGTTCACGCTCGAGTTGCTTCCGGCCGAGGTCAGCGCGGAGGTATTGGCCGGAACGGTGATCTGTACCTCGTCCATACCCGTAACGCAGGGGCCGTCTACCGTCCAGCGCAGGATATACACACCCTGGATCAGACCGGTAACCGTGGAGGTCGGGGAATGGAGTGCCGTAATCACAGGCGTATTGGGACCGCTCACGAGCGCCCAGGTACCTTCCTGGCCCGAGGTTCCGCCCAGGCCGGCTTTGGACCCGGCCAGCGTGGCGGTAGTGGTTCCGGAATAGCAAGAGCTCAGCGTTTGATCCGGCCCGGCGGAAACAGGGCTCAGGCCGCCCCGATTCGTGATTACAACCTCGTCGGTGGCCGTACAGGAGCCCTGGCGCACGGTCCAGCGCAGCACGGAACTTCCCTGGGCATGGGCACTTAACGTGATGGCGCTGGTGGGGGAATTGGGATTCTGGATGGTAACGCCGGCTTCATTGGCGGCCACTACGATGCTCCAGGTGCCGGTACCCGCACCGGGGTTGCTTCCGCTCAGCGAGGCGGTACCCGGGCAAAGGGTCACATCCGGGCCGGCAGCGGCACTGGTGATGGGGGCTACCGTATAGGTCACGTTGTTGCTGACGGTGGATCCGTCCTGGCAGGTAGCACTGAGCTTAAATTCATACGTACCTGCCGTAATACCGGTGACGCCGGAGCTAAGGGAATGAGGCGCGGAGAGGGTTACCGGCGCGCCGCTCACCTGCGACCAGGTGGTCAGACCGGAATTCTGGAACTGGCCGGAGGCGTTCCCGTTCAGGGTGAGCGTACTATTCTGGCAAACGGTGGCATTGGTACCCGCATTTACCGTACAGTTTTGCGCCTGGGCCGAAAGGCTGCCTGCCAGGAGGCCTGCCCAGAAAAGAAGAGCATAAAATTTCATAAGCTGATAGGAGATTTGCTTTGGTTACGACGATCAATCAGGGGTTCGCCGGAAAGCCTGCATTCCTACTGAAGGAAAAACGCACCTAATGAATCGTCAACACTTCCGTCAAAATCCTGTCATTGATCGTTTACACCAGCCTGTTCAATTGAGCTGCAGAGTTACAGCAAAAACACTTAAGTACTTTACCTTAAATCCCCCAAAGGCTCAATATAAGTGTTTGCACAGATACAATATAAGTATATACACCTAATAAGCTTATAGAGAATCTCCAATTTACTATACTAACATTTATTCATATATAACCTTTAAGGCCAGCATCGTGGAAAAAATTGAATCCATCACCTATAAAAATTAAATCTACTATCAAATACCCCGCTTTTTCCGCTAAAAATGCCGGCGGCCGGCCCGGATGTTCCCGGACCGGCCGCCTGTGCCAATTTCCGTCCCGGGCCACCCGGGAACTGGCCCCGATTAATGGGATGGGGTAAAATTGAGGGTGTCCTTGGTGCTGCCGCACTCGAGCATGCCCTTGCCGTACTTGGGATGGTGCAGCCCCAGGTAGGGATTGCGGATGGCCTCGGTCTTATCCAGCCAAAGGCCCTGCTCCTCGTCGTTAAAGGCCATGGGGCATTCCTGCAGGTACACCTTCGCCTCGTCGAAGCGAATGGTGCGCAGCAGGTCGTACAGGTTCTGCGACAGGTTGTGGAAGGCCCTTCGTTTGGCCGTCAGGTCGCGGGCCTCCGCGATGGTACCCGCCTCTGCTTTGGACGCGTCGATATAGCTGAGGGCGGTCTGGTAGATGGGGGTATCCTTTTTCAGCTCGTTGAAGTTGGCCCCTTCCAGGGATGCTTTCAGCGCGCCGGCCTGGCGGTTGGCGGCGGCGCTGTCCCAGTTCACCAGGGCATCGGACAGGCCGTAATAGGCCGTCAGCACCTTATTTACCGAAACGTTGAAACTGTCGGAATGCTGGCTGACCACCACCGCCTGCTGCCGGGGGCCCTCCTCCTTCGGCTTCTTGCGGGTAACAAAAAAATACCACGTCAGCACGCCGGCAAGGCCCAGCAGGATCAACAGGAAAAGTTTCTTCATGAAAGGAAAAATTTTGCGCTAAAGATAATTCAAAGTTAGCGGCACCTCTTCTCCCCTATTTTAACTTCCTACATCAGCTACTTTTTCTAATTTGCGGACTTTTATCATCTCAACCATTTACAGCAGCGGTTTATGTTAGCGGGTTTACAAAATGTTACGTTCGAATTCGGCGCCAGGGTGATTGTACGGGATGCCACCTGGCATATCCATCCCCAGGAGCGCATCGGCCTCATCGGCTATAACGGCACCGGCAAGTCCACTCTTTTGAAAGTACTGGCCGGCGAATACCAGCCCTCGGCCGGCACCCTGGAAAAAGGCCGGTTCACCACCATCGGCTACCTGCACCAGGACCTCCTGAGCTTCGACACCAACGAATCCATCCTCGAAGTGGCCCTCCATGCCTTCGACCAGGTAAAGGTGCTGGAAAAAGAACTGGCCCGCCTGACCGAAGCCATCGAAAAAGCCCCCACCGACGAGCTCTACCTCGAATACAGCCACAAGCTGCACGACTTCGAAGAAGCCGGCGGCTATACCGTGGAGCACCGTACCGAGGAAGTGCTCCAGGGCCTGGGCTTCGCCAACGAAGACCTCCAGCGGCCCTACAAGCAATTCAGCGGGGGCTGGCGCATGCGCGTGCTGCTGGCCAAGATGATCCTGCAGCAACCCGACCTGCTGCTGCTCGATGAACCGACCAACCACCTGGACCTTCCCTCGATCGAGTGGCTCGAAAAATATTTACAGCACTACAAAGGCGCCGTGGTGATCGTGAGCCACGACCGCTACTTCCTCAACCGCATGGTGAAGAAGGTCGTGGAGCTGTACCAGAAAGAACTCCATTTCTACAACGGCAACTACGAATTCTACGAAAAGGAAAAAGTACAGCGCGTGGAACTGCAGCAGCGCGCCTTCGAAAACCAGCAGGAATACATCCGCCAGCAGGAACGCTTTATCGAACGCTTCCGCGCCAAGGCTACCAAAGCCGCCGCCGCCCAAAGCGCCATGAAACGCCTGGACCGGCTGGACCGCATCGAGGACGTGGAGATCGAGCGCCCCAACATCCGCATCAACTTCAACGTGGACAAAACCCCGGGCAAGGTGCTGGTGGAACTGAAGCACGTATCGAAGCAGTTCAAGGACATCGAGATCCTGCGCAACGCTTCGGCCGAGATCGAGCGGGGCGACAAGATCGCCCTGGTGGGCGCAAACGGCAAGGGTAAATCCACCCTGCTGCGCATCATCGGCGGCACCGAACCCATCGAAGGCGAACGCAAGTGGGGCCACAACATCGACGAAGGCTTTTACGCCCAGCACCAGTTGGAAGCGCTGAACGTCAACAACACCATCCTGGAAGAAATGAAGGAGGCCGGCACCCAGAAGACCGAGCTGGAGCTGCGTACCGTACTGGGCTGCTTCCTGTTCAGCGGCGACGATACCGACAAAAAGATCCGCGTGCTGAGCGGGGGTGAAAAAGCCCGCGTGGCCCTGGCCAAGACCATGATCTCCAAGGCCAACTTCCTGCTGCTCGACGAACCGACGAACCACCTCGACATCCACTCCACCGAGCTGCTGATCGACGCCCTTAACCGCTACCAGGGCAGCTTTATCCTGGTGAGCCACGACCGCTACTTCATCTCCAAGACCGCCAACAAGATCTGGGAGATCGTCGACCACCAGATCAAGGAATTCAAAGGCACCTACCAGGAATGGGTAGACTGGAAGGAACGCATGCAGAAGGAACAGGAAGAGCAGGTACGAAATACGAAGTCAGAAGTACGAAGTAAAGAAAATACGCCGAAGCAGAAAGAACCCGTACCGGAAGCCCAACCGGCCAAAACCGTTTCTTCCGCCGCCCAGGCCGATGCCCGCAAGGAACTGCAGCGCCAGCAGCGTGCCTTCCAGAAGCTGGAAGAAGACCTGGCCAAACACAATAAGAAAAAAGCCGAACTGGAAGCCCAGCTGGCCTCCCCGGACATTTATACCAACAAACAAAAATTCGTGGAAACCGAAGCCGCCTACCAGAAGCTTTCCCAGCAACTGCAACAGCTGAACGCAAACTACGAAGCGACGTTCGAAAGGATTATGGAGCTGGAAGAGTTGGCGAAGTAAGTTCCTGAGTTTCTGAGTTCATTGGAAAAAAGCATATTGGTTTTCTTAGCCCGTTTTTTCCTGCCGGAGTTACGTCAACTGAGGAACTCAGGAACTTAGGAACTCAGAAACTTTCCATGGGATTTCGTACCTTTTCTGGTACTAACCTCATTTGCCATGAAACGAATCCCGCTCCTTGCTGCCGGCCTCGTATTGGCAGCCGTCTTCTACGCCTTCACCAGCAAACGTCCTCCTGCAGCAAAACCCTTTGATGTGGCCGCTTTCAAGGCCGCCCGCATGGTCAGTTGCACGCCCGACCGGGCTTATATCAGCCAACTGCTCGACAAGCTGGACATCATGCCCATGCCCGGGGCAGGCAGCTATAAATGGAACATCCCCAGCAC
The DNA here is from genome assembly GCF_037132455.1 of Huijunlia imazamoxiresistens. Lineage (NCBI taxonomy): Bacteria > Pseudomonadati > Bacteroidota > Chitinophagia > Chitinophagales > Chitinophagaceae > Huijunlia > Huijunlia imazamoxiresistens. Next base: position 146,784 of record NZ_JBBBEI010000010.1, read on the forward strand.
CAACGACAGCGCCCGCTTCTATTTCAACCAGGGCATCAATATGTATTACGGCTTCCACATTATCGAAGCCCTCGCCTCCTTTAAAAAAGCCGCGACGTTCGATCCCCAGGACCCGATGGTGTGGTGGGCACAGGCCCTGGCCTACGGCCCCAACATCAATGACGTAGGCTATGCCGCTGCTCCCGATGCGCTGGAAGCCAGCAAAAAAGCGTTGGCACTTAAAGAAAAGGCAACGCCGCCCGAGCAGATGCTCATCGACGCCATGACCAGCCGCTACAGCGCCGATACCACCATCTCCCGCGCCCAGCTGAACCAGGCCTATGTCGACGCCCTGTACAAGGCTTACCAGAAATTTCCCAACCAGCCCGACGTTGCGGCCCTGTATGCCGACGCCCTGATGCTGCAGCACCCCTGGGACTACTGGCACCCCAACGGCCGTCCCAAGCTCTGGACACCGCTCATCCGCTCGGTACTCGAGTCCCTGCTGACCCGTGCGCCCAAACACCCCGGCGCCAACCACTATTATATTCACGTCATGGAGGCCTCGCCCTTTGCCGCCGAGGCCCTGCCCAGCGCCGAACGCCTGGGCGCGCTCACGCCCGGCCTGTCCCATATGGTGCACATGCCGTCGCACATTTACCTGCGTACCGGCCATTACCAGAAGGGCGCGCAGGTGAACGAGGAAGCCGTGGCCCAGTACGAAAAGTATAAAGCCCTGTTCCCGGCCGTGCAGGAAAACGCCTTTATTTACCTCTGGCACAACCGCCACATGCAGGCCACCAACGCCCTGCAGGCCGGCCGCTACGACTACGCCAAAAAAACAGCGCTGGAACTGCAGCAGGTAATGGACACCGCGGCCCTGTCGCTGCCCGCCCCCCTGGGCGCCGCCATGACCTATTTGTACATGACGCCGGTGCTGGTAGACGTGCATTTCGGCAAATGGCAGTCCCTGCTCGACCTCCCCCGGCCGGCAGACCAGAATCCGTACGCCAACGTACTGTACCATTTTGCCCGGGGCATGGGCCAGGCCGGGCTAGGAAAAACCGCCGAGGCCACCCAGGAGCTGGCCAGCCTGACCACCCGCCTGCGGGATACGACCCTGAAAATTCCCATGGCTTCCTTCTCCCCCGCCATCGAGGGAGCAACGGTAGCCGAAAAGCTGCTGGAAGGGTTCATTGCCCTGAAGGAGGGCCGCCGCGACTCCGCCATTGCCGCCTGGGAAAAGGCGTCACGGGTAGAGGAAAACATGGTGTACATGGAGCCCCGCGACTGGCTGGTGAGCCCCAAACAGTTCCTGGGTACCGCCTACCTGGAAGCGGGCCAGTGGGCCAAGGCCGAGGAGATCTTCCGCAGCGACCTGCAAATGAACGCCCAGAACGCCTGGTCGCTGCAGGGACTGCTGAAAGCCCTGGAACAGCAGGGAGATAAACAGGACCAGAAGGAAGTGAAAAAGCTCCGCGAAAAGCTGTCCAAAGCAGCCGCCAGCGGGGAACTGGTGCTGGTGAAGCGGGTGTTGTGAGGAATTGGTTCATTGGTTAATTGGGAATTAGGGACGGCAAAACAAAGACCTGACAGATTGTAAGAAAACCTGTCAGGTCTGGAAGTACTGTTGGTACCATTATATTTCCTTGCCATCGGTCAGGGAAACCACTGCAGGGGCAGCTTCACACTGTCCGAGCGGGGATCCCATGAGCCGGCGCAGCAGGGGAAGCACCTCTGCCTGGGAGGCAATACTGCATTGGGCTGCGGTGCTGCCGAAGCCTACCTTGATGGTATAGCCCCGGGCCTTCAGCCCGCGGAACATGTCCTCATCCGTGGTATCGTCGCCGATGCAGAGGGTAAAGTCGGGATGGTAATGGTTGAAGATGGTGCTGGCCGTGGCGCCTTTATCTACGCCGATCAGCCGCACTTCGATGACCTTGTTACCATCGATGACCTGCAACTGGGTATTGGCGGTCAGCTGCAGCAGGCTGTTGCGCAGCTCCCGCGAACGCACAAAGCCCAGGTCGGGATTGGTGTTGCGGTAATGCCACGCCAGGGTGTTTTTCTTTTCTTCCAGGAACGAGCCGACACAACGGCTGACAAACAATTCCAGCAGCGGGCGGATCTGGTTTTTCCATTCCCCCGTACTGGCCACCGTATACTGCCAGTCCTCGTTTTTATAGCGGATGCAGGCGCCGTGCTCGGCCACCAGGGTCAGGGGCAGGTGCCCCAGCCAGCGCTGCAGGGTATCGGCATCGCGGCCGCTGATCACCACCACCTCGTTGGCGTTGTCCGTCGACAGCTCGGTCAGCAGCTGCAACAGCTCGGCGGAGGGAACGGCCAGCGACGGCAGCTTGACGATGGGCGACAGGGTGCCGTCGTAATCGAGCAGGATGCACCGCTTCGACGCCTTGCGGTAATCGGCCACGATCTGCTGTACCAGCCGTTCTCCCAGCACCTCCACCTTTTGCTTTTCCTGTTCTTTTTTCGTTTCCGCCAGCTGGCCCAGGAAGTCGTTGATCCACTTGATGACGTCATAATCCGACAGCCGCCGCTGCATGGGCGCCAGCCGCCCCTGCTGTTCGGCCAGGGGCATGAGCAGGGCCGTATTCAGGGCATTCACCACTTCCTCGGTATCGGTGGGGGTCACCTGCAGCGCCTCGTTCAGCTCGCTGGCCGCGCCGGTCAGCTCGCTGAGGATCAGCACGCCCTTATCCTCGCAGGAGGCAATGAACTCCTTGGCCACGAGGTTCATGCCGTCGCGCAGCGGGGTGATCAGCGCCACGTCGGCCACCTTGTACAAGGCACAGAGCTCCTCGAAGGAAAGGTGGTTGTAGCGGTACACCACCGGCGCCCAGCTGAGGGTGGAAAAGCGCCCGTTGATGGTGCTGACCTTTTCCTCGATCAGCCGTTTGCGCTCCACGTAGGTGGGGATCACGTCGCGGGAGGGGATCACGTTCAGGATGAACACCACCTTTCCCCTCCATTCGGGAAACTTATCGAGGAAATCCTCGAACCCCTGCAGCCGGAAGTCCAGGCCCTTGGAATAATCCAGCCGGTCCACCGAAAAGATGATCTTCATGTCGCCGTAATTTTCCTGCAGCGAGGCGCGGACCGACGCCACTGCCTCGCCCCGGATGGCCTCGCGGAATTTTTTGTAGTCGATGCCGATGGGAAATACATCGGCTTTGATGAGGCGGCCACGGTACTGGATGGTGGTGAACTGCGAGTCGCCCTTCAGCCCCATTTTTACCGACTGGATAAAATGCTGCACGTAGTCGAAGGTATGGAAGCCTACCAGGTCGGCACCCAGCACGCCCTGGAGCAGCATGCGCTTCCAGGCGGTGGGCAGCAGTCGGAAGAGCTCGTACGAGGGAAAGGGTATATGCAGGAAAAAGCCGATGGTGGCCTCCGGCAGCCGTTCCCGCAGCATTTGCGGCAGGGCCATCAGCTGGTAGTCGTGTACCCACAACACATCGCCGGGTTGGGCAATGGCGACCAGGCGGTCGGCAAACGCCTGGTTCACGGCCACGTACGCCTCAAAGTATTCCTTTTTGTAGGTGACCAGCGAGGGAAAATAATGAAAGAGCGGCCAGAGCGTGGAATTAGAAAAGCCGTTGTAAAAAGCGTCGTAAGCTGTTTTTTCCACGAATACCGGCTCGATCTGGTAATCGGACTGGAGGGATCCGCTTTCGTTGGCGGCATTCCAGTCCTCCACCGGGGCATCAAGGGTGCCCACCCACATCTGGCCGGAGAAGTGAATGGCGGCCTCTTCTTCCCGTTCCAGGTAACTTTTGATGGCGGACACCAGCCCGCCCGAACTTTGCCGCACCGTAATATTACCGTCCGTCCGGTCCAGGGTAAAGGGGAGCCGGTTGGAGATGATGATCAGTCGTCCCATGTATGCATCTTTATTAGGGGAGGCAGCCCAAAAAACAGACCGGAAGCAATGGGCTATAAGCAACAGGCAAAAGGCAATAGAACTGTTTATTTACCCCGGCACTTGCGGCTTTTTGTGCCCACATTTCCTTCCCTGCCGGGAATGATTCCCGGCGTTAAGCACCCGGTAAAATACAAAAAGCCCCGGCTCGCTGGGGCAGGCCGGGGCTTTTTGTATATCCGCGAACGCTAGTTGTCGAACTTCTTTTTCAGTTCGGCCAGTTTGCTCTGGAAGGGGTTCAGCGCTTCGGGCTTTTTGGAAATGCCTTTCTCGCGGCCGCCCTGGGGCATCTTGTCGCGGGAGGGGGCACCGCCTTTGGTGAGGGTGGCCTTTTCCCGGGGCGCGCCCTCTTTGGCTTTCGGTCCCTGGTCCTTCATGGACAGGGCGATGCGCTTGCGGGCCACATCCACCTCGGTGACGGTGACCATCACCTTCTGGTTCAGCTTTACCACCTGGTTGGGATCGGTCACGAACTTGCTGCTCAGCTGCGATACGTGTACCAGGCCGTCCTGCTTCACGCCGATGTCCACGAAGGCGCCGAAGTTGGTGATGTTGGTGACGATGCCCGGAACGGTCATGCCGGGGCGCACGTCCTCGATGGACTTAATCGTAGCATCGAACTGGAACTCCTCGATGGGGTTGCGCGGGTCGCGGCCCGGCTTTTCCAGCTCTTTCAAAATATCCTCGATGGTGAATTCACCTACTTTTTCAGAAATGTATTTTTTCCGGTTGATCTGCTTGCGCAGCTCGGCTTTCTTGATCAGTTCTTCCAGCGAGGCCTGCACGTCCTTCGCCATTTGTTCCACCACGCCATAGCTTTCGGGGTGCACCGACGAATTGTCCAGCGGGTTGGGAGCGCCGGGAATGCGCAAAAAGCCGGCACTCTGCTCAAAGCTCTTGGGGCCCATCAGCGGCACCTTCTTCAGCGCTTCGCGGCTGGCGAACGGCCCGTGCGCCGCGCGATAGGCCACAATATTGGACGCCAGGGTGCTGTTGATGCCCGACACGTACTGCAGCAGGTGCTTGGAGGCGGTGTTTACGTCCACGCCCACGAAGTTCACGGCGCTTTCCACCACGCGGTCCAGGGCGTCTTTCAGCTTTACCTGGTTCACGTCGTGCTGGTACTGGCCTACGCCGATGGACTTGGGATCGATTTTCACCAGCTCGCTCAGCGGGTCCAGCAGGCGGCGGCCGATGGAGATGGCGCCCCTTACGGTGACGTCGTGGTCGGGGAACTCATCCCGCGCCACTTCGGAAGCGGAATAAATGGAAGCGCCGCTTTCGTTGACCTGGAAGACACTCACGTGCTTGCCGAAGTCGATGCTGCGCACCAGGGTTTCCGTTTCGCGGCCGGCGGTGCCGTTGCCCACGCCGATGGCTTCGATCTCGTAATGGTCCACCAGCTGCTTCAGCACCACGATGCTTTCCTGCCAGTTGTTCTGCGGCGGGTGGGGATAAATGGTCGTGTTGTGTACGAGGTTGCCCTGGGCGTCGAGGCACACCAGCTTGCAGCCGGTGCGGAAGCCAGGATCGAGGGCCAGCACGCGCTTGGAGCCCAGGGGCGAGGCCAGCAGCAGCTGCCGCAGGTTCTCGGTAAACACCTGGATGGCGTCGTCATCGGCCTTGTTCTTGCTCGACAGGCGGAATTCGTTTTCGATGGACGATTTCAGCAGGCGGCCGAAGGAGTCGTCCACAGCCTTCTTCACCTCGTTGGCAACGGGGCCGGAGCCTTTCACGAAAATTCGGTTGAGCTCGTCCACGGCCGTTTCCTTTTCCACGCCGATGTCCATCAGCAGGAACCCTTCTTTTTCGGCGCGGCGGATGGCCATCAGGCGGTGCGAGGGGCATTTTTCCAGCGGCTCGTTGAACTCGAAGTAGTCGCGGTATTTCTGGGCTTCGGGCTCGTCCTTTTTGCTTTCCAGCACCTTGGCCGACAGCTTGCCGGTTTCAGTAAACAGCTGGCGTACCTTGTTGCGGGCCTGCTCGTTCTCGCTCACCCACTCGGCAATGATGTCGCGGGCGCCCTGCAGGGCCTCCTTGTTGTCCTTCACCAGGTCGTTGAGGAACTTGGCGGCTTCGGACTCCAGGTCCAGCTCGCCCTGCTCGAACAGCAGGCGGGCCAGCGGCTCCAGGCCTTTTTCGATGGCCACGGTGGCGCGGGTCTTCCGCTTGGGCTTATACGGCAGGTAAATATCTTCCAGTTCGGTGGAGCTGTAGCAGTCCTCGATGCGCTGTTTCAGCTCGGGGGTAAGCTTGCCCTGCTCATCGATGGTTTTCAGCACGGTTTCCTTGCGCTTGTCCAGCTCGGTGAAATACGCGATCTCCTCCACCACGTTGCCGATGGCCACCTCGTCGAGGTTGTTGGTGGCTTCCTTGCGGTAGCGGGCCATGAAGGGGATGGTAGCCCCTTCGCTCACCATCGTGTTGATGTTGGTGACCTGCTTCAGCGTCAGCGCCAGTTTTTCGGCGATCTTTTGAATATACTTCTGTTCCATTACACTTTTAATTAATTGCCCTTCCAGATTTCCGGGGGGAAGCAAATGTAAAGAGTTTGCGGTTTGCAGGGAATGGTTTGTGCCAGAAGTGCTGCGATACCCGGCAGGGGCCAAAGCCAGCCATAATACCTAAGAAAAAACTCTTATATTTACAAGCATTTTCTCCGACCCTGCGATGGGGAAAAATCAATATCGCTACGGCAACCGTTTCGCTCCCCCGTTCCCTCCCGTGGCCGCCGGCATCTTTCACCTGGGGGCGGGTTGTCCTGGAAAGGGCAGCCCGACCGATACCTGTTACCGCTTTATTAACCTCAATCTTTTTTTATGAAACAGCTACAGTTGTTTTTCCTGCTGTTCGCCGCGGCCGTACTGTTTGCCTGTCAGAAGGACATAGAACAAACAGAAGGGGCAACCGCCGCCACAGCGCCTGCATCGGTGGCGCCTGAAACGGCGCCTGCTGCCTGGTCGGGCTGGCAGACCCTGGGCGGCAACATTACCTTCACCCCCGCAGCCGTGTATTCCGATGCCGGCCGGGTGCTGATCTTTGCCCGGGGCACCAACAAATCCCTCTCTTACCGTACCTACAACGGCACCGCCTGGTCGGCCTGGCAATCCCTGGGCGGGAACCTGACCTCCAGCCCCTCCGCAGTTTATTACGGAACCGGAAAGATCATGGTCTTTGCCAAGGGTCCCAACAACCTGCTCTGGTACCGGGCCTATAATGGCACCACCTGGAGCGGCTGGCAATCGCAGCCCGGCCTGATCACTTCCGACCCGGCCGCCATTTTCTACGGCAGCGGCCGGGTGATGGTGTTTGCCAAAGGCGCCGACAATGCGCTCTGGTACCGGGCATACAGCGGCACCGCCTGGAGTGGCTGGCTGCCCCTGTACGGGATCCTTACCTCCAACCCGGTCCCGGTATACTTGGAATCCGGCAAGCTGATGGTCTTTGCACGCGGCTCCGACTTGTCCCTGTGGTACCGGTATTATAATGGCGCGGCCTGGGGCAACTGGCAGAGCCTGGGCGGCGCCCTGGCCTCCTACCCGGCGGCCGCTTACGGCGGCAGCGGCAAGGTGCTGGTCTTTGCCAGGGGCACCGACAACGCCCTGTGGTACCAGCACTACAACGGCACTACCTGGAGCGGCTGGCTACCGTTGCAGGGCACCATCAGCCTCGACCCGGCAGCCGTTTACCGCGAACAGGGAAAGGTGACCGTCTTTGCCCGGAGCACCAACAACGCCCTGTGGTACCGCGATTATAACGGCACCACCTGGAGCGCCTGGCAATCCCTGGGCGGCACCCTCACTTCCAACCCGGCAGCGGTTTACCGCGGGGCCGGCAAGGTGGTGGTCTTTGGCAAAGGCGCCGACAATGCCTTGTGGTACAACCGCTTCGACTAGGGCCGATGGGTCCTTTGACGCCCTCCCCTCACCCGCAGCCGGCCCCTGCCGCCGGCCGCGGGTTTTTGTTTGCCCGCTCCCCGTTCAGGCAACTGTTGTTATCTTTAGTTCCCTTAACCCTTAGCTATGGATGTAAAGAACAATATTCTGGAGACGATCGGCAATACACCCCTGGTACGGCTGAACAAGATCACTAAAGACCTTCCCTGCCCCGTTTACGCCAAAGTGGAATACTTCAACCCCGGCAACTCCACCAAGGACCGCATGGCCCTGAAGATGGTGGAAGTGGCGGAGCGGGAAGGAAGGCTGAAGCCCGGCGGCACCATCATCGAATGCACCTCGGGCAATACCGGCATGGGCCTGGCCATGGCCGCCATCGTCAAGGGCTATAAATGCATCTTTACCACCACCGACAAGCAGTCGCAGTCCAAGGCCGACATCCTGCGGGCCCTGGGCGCCGAGGTCATCATCTGCCCCACCAACGTGGAACCCGATGACCCGCGCAGCTATTATTCCGTGGCCGCCCGCCTCAACCAGGAGATCCCCAACTCCTTTTTCCCCAACCAGTACGACAACCTGGCCAACCGCCAGGCCCACTACGAAACCACGGGCCCCGAGATCTGGCAGCAGACCGACGGCCAGGTAACCCACGTGGTGGTGACCGCCGGCACCGGCGGCACCGTCACCGGCATCGGCATGTACCTGAAGGAAAAGAACCCCGCCATCCAGGTGTGGGCCATCGACGTGTACGGCTCGCTGCTGACCAAATACTTCCGCACCGGCGAGGTGGACATGAACGAAGTGCACCCTTACATCTCCGAAGGTTTTGGCGAAGACTTCGTACCGGCGAACTACGACATGAGCGTGATCGACCACTTCGAACAGGTAACCGACCGCGACGGCGCCCTGCTGACGCGCCGCCTGGCCAAGGACGAAGGCCTGTTCTGCGGCTACAGCGCCGGCTCCTGCATCCAGGGCCTCCTGCAGCTGAAGGACCGCCTGAAGCCCACCGACCTGGTGGTGGTGCTGCTCCACGACCACGGCAGCCGCTACGTAGCCAAGGTGTACAACGACCAGTGGATGGCCGAACGCGGTTTTTTGGAAGTAAAAACCTTCAAAGACATCGTGCTCTCGCGTCCCCGCCAGGCCCTCATCACCATGGAGGGGGGCCAGACGGTGGCCGAAGCGGTGGAACTGATGCGCCAGCACGATATCGAACACATCCCTGTCACCCGCGAAGGCGTCCTCATCGGCTCCATCAGCGAGAACGGCCTGTTCCAGAAAGTTTTTCACAACCCCGAGATCCGCCACCAGAAAGTGGAGGCCGTGCTGGAGCACCCCTTCCCCCTGGTGACCTTCGACACCCCCGTGGAAAAGCTAGGCTCCCTGATCAACAAGGAAAACGGCGCCGTGCTGGCCAAGGACGAAACCGGCAACTTCCACATCGTTACGCAATACGATGTGATCCAGGCGCTTGCATAAGAAAGTTTACGAGTTTACAAGTTCACGAGTTTACGAGTTGTTTCGGGCCGGGAAGAACGCGTAAACTTGTAAACCCGTAAACTCGTAAACTTGAAAAGCAGGATCATCTCGCTCGTGCCGTCGCAGACGGAATTGTTGTACCATTTAGGACTGGAACAGGAAGTGGTGGGCATCACCAAATTTTGCGTGCACCCCGAAAGCTGGTTCCGCAGCAAGACCCGCGTGGGCGGCACCAAGCAGCTGCACCTGGACACCATCCGGCAGTTGCGGCCCGACCTGATTTTGGCCAATAAAGAGGAAAATGTAAAAGAGCAGGTGGAGACCCTGGCGCAGGAGTTCCCGGTGTACACCAGCGATGTGGCCGACCTTGCAGGGGCGCTGGAAATGATCCGCGCCTTGGGCGCCCTCACGGGAAAGGCGGCCGAAGCCGGCTTGCTGGCGCAGGAAATAGAAAAACGCTTTTTGCAGTTGCGCCGCTCGGTGCGGCCGCTGCCGCTGCGCACCGCCTACCTGATCTGGCGCCAGCCCTACATGACCGTGGGCGGCGATACCTTTATTAATAATATGCTGCGGGCCGCCGGCCTGGAAAATCTTTTTGGGGGCCGCACCCGCTACCCGGTCACATCGGTGGAAGAACTGCAGGCCCTGGGCTGCGAGCTGCTGCTGCTTTCCTCGGAACCTTATCCTTTTAAGGAACAGCACAGGATCGAGCTGCAGGCCCTCCTGCCGCAGGCGCGGATCGAGCTGGTGGACGGGGAACTATTCAGCTGGTACGGCAGCCGCCTGCTGCTCGCCCCTGCTTATTTCGGGGAACTTCATCAAAAAATAACGGCGCAATAAGCGCTGCCCGGGCAGGGAAAAGCGACGGATCGCTCCCTTTTTATGCGTCATTATTACACTTATTTTCCTAATATCAATTATGAAAACGGCGGCAGTCGGATAGAGAAACTGCTTATCTTAGCGCAACTTAAAAATTCCCTGTAACTCAAAACCACTTTACTACATGAGTAAGTACAAAGCCGGGGTGCTTTTCGGTGACGAACTGGAAGCCCTTTACAAAGACGCTCTTGAAAACGAATTTGCACTGCCCGCCGTTAACACCATCGGCACCAACTCTATCAACGCTACCCTGGAGACCGCAGCCAAAGTGAATTCTCCCGTGATCATCCAATTCTCCAACGGCGGCGCCCAGTTCATCGCCGGCAAGGGAATGCCCAACGATAAACTGCAGGCCAACATCGCAGGTGCCATCTCCGGCGCCCTGCACATCCACAACGTAGCCAAATACTACGGCGTGCCCGTAGTGCTGCATACCGACCACGCCGCCAAAAAATGGCTGCCCTGGATTTCGGGCCTCATCGATGCCGGCGAGCAGTTCCACAAAGAAAAAGGCCAGCCCCTGTTCTCCTCGCACATGCTGGACCTGTCGGAAGAGCCTATCGAGGAAAACATCGAAACTTCCGTGGAATTCTTCAAGCGCATGGCGCCCCTGGGCATGAGCATCGAGATCGAGCTCGGCGTGACCGGCGGTGAAGAAGACGGCGTGGACAACAGCGGCGTGGAAAACGACAAGCTGTATACCCAGCCCCAGGACGTAGCTTATGCCTACCACGAGCTGAGCCAGGTCGGCAACCTGTTTACCGTGGCGGCCGCTTTCGGCAACGTGCACGGCGTGTACAGCCCCGGCAACGTGGAGCTGCGCCCCGAGATCCTGAAGAACAGCCAGGAGTTCGTGTCCCAGAAATACGGCAAAGGCAAAAAGCCGGTTTACTTCGTGTTCCACGGCGGCAGCGGCTCCCCGCAGCACCAGATCCGTGAGGCCATCTCCTACGGTGCCATCAAGATGAACATCGACACCGACATGCAGTGGGCATTCTGGGAAGGCATTCTGAACAACTATAAGAGCAAAGAAGCCTACCTGCAGGCCCAGCTGGGTAACCCCGAAGGCGCCGACAAGCCGAACAAAAAATACTATGATCCCCGCGTATGGCTGCGCAAGGGTGAAGAAGCCTTCGTAAAGCGCCTTGAAGTGGCCTTCGAAGACCTGAACTGCATCAACCGCAACAAATAGTCTCCATGCCGGGACAATGAAATAGCCTTAATCAAAAAAGCCTTTTCCATTTGGAAAAGGCTTTTTTGATTAAGGCTGCAGCACGGTCTCACCGGCAAGGTTAACCGAATAGCGGGGCTGCCCCTGGGCGTTCAGTTCCACGGCCAGGTTAATCTTTTTATCGGGCCTGGAAAGCGTTTAAAAACAAAATGGAGTACTGCAGCGCCACCGGCGCTGCAGTACTCCATTTGTCAAACAAAGGGTTATTTATTTACGACCACCTTGTACTTGGACACGGTATGGTAGGTTTGTCCGGGTTGCAGGATGGTGTTGGGGAATTTGGGTTTGTTGGGCGAATCGGGGAAGTGCTGGGTTTCCAGGCAGAGGGCGGCGTGCTGTTGAATGGGCTTGCCGTCGCGGTTGATCAGCTTGCCATCGAGGAAGTTGCCGCTGTAGAACTGCAGGCCGGGCTCGGTGGTGTACACTTCCAGGGTGCGGCCGCTGATCGAATCCGACAGCTCGGCCACCTTGGACAGGGACGAATCCTTCTTGTTCAGCACCCAGTTGTGGTCGTAGCCGCCGGGCACCTGTGCGATGCGGGCGCCGATCTTGGTCTTCGAGGTGAAGTCGAAGGGCGTGCCTTTCACGGACTTGATCTCGCCGGTGGGGATCAGGGTGTTGTCCACGGGGGTGTAGTTATCGGCATCGATCTGCAGCGAGTGGTCGAGGATGCTGTGGGCCACGTCGCCGGACAGGTTGAAATAGCAGTGGTTGGTGAGGTTCACCGGGGTGGCCTTGTCGGTGGTGGCGCTGTAGTCGATCTGCAGCTCGTCCTCGTCGGTCAGGCTGTAGGTCACCTTGATGTTCAGGTTGCCGGGATAGCCTTCTTCGCCGTCTTTGCTCAGGTACGACAGGGTCAGCGATTTGCCGTCGCCGCCGGGAGCCGCATCCCACACCACTTTGTCATAGCCCTTGTTGCCGCCGTGCAGGTGTTGCTTGCCGTCGTTCGCCGCCAGCTGGTAGGTTTTGCCGTCCAGGGTGAACTTGGCGTTGCCGATGCGGTTGCCGTAGCGGCCGATGAGGGCGCCGAAGTAAGGAGGTTTGTTCAGGTAGCCCTGCAGCGAATCGTAGCCGATGACGATGCTGCTCCTTCCTCCGTTCTTGTCGGCAGTGATCCAGGAAGTAACGATACCGCCGTAGTTGGTAATCTTCACTTCCGATCCTTTGCTGTTGGTAAGGGTGTAGAGGGAAACTTTTTTTCCGTCGGTTTCGCCCCAGTCGGCGGGCGCAACGGCTGCCGGTGCCTGGGTGGTGTCGGCCCCAGTTTTTGACTGGCTGTCATTGCTGCCGCAGGAGGCCATCGCGGAAGCCATCATCACGGCAATGCAAAAACGTTGAAACGAGTGCTTCATGACTGTAATTCAGTTTTTTTGTGTTATGATATTAAAACGGTAAACTTAACAGATTTCTGAATTACAGCCTTCCTCCAATTGTCTTTTTCTTTCTACAAAACCGGTCAACCCCAATCTAATTTATTGTAGCCTATTGCCTATTGCCTATTGTCTATTGTATCCGCCACCATCAGGCTGCAGCCGCGCACATCCGAGGCGTCCATGCGGCCCAGCACCTCGAAGCTGCCGTCGGGATAGAGGCGGCCCACGTCTTCGGTGGCGATAAAGCTGCAGGAGTAAAGGTTCGCGAGGTCGATGATGTTGAGCGCGCCGGTCAGGGGGCGGTCGGTAGCGGCCGCTACCGCCAGGGGATCATCCTCTTCCCGCACCAGCACCCGCATCCAGGAGGGCGGGTAAAAGCGGCCGTGGCCCTTCGAATAGGCCTGCGACAGCAGCTCGGTCATGCCGTATTCCGAATGAATGTGCGCCAGGCCGAAAGCCCCCTGCAGCAGGGCGTGCACTTCGTCGCGGAGCAGTTCTTTCTTCCGCCCTTTCATGCCGCCGGTTTCCATGACGATCGTATGGTGCAGCGGCATCGGGAAGGCTTCGGCAAAGTCCAGCAGGGCGTAGGTCACCCCGATCAGCAGTGCCTTCTGGCCGGCGCCTTCCAGCCGTTGCAGGGTCTGCGCCAGCTGCCGGTGGTCGTACAGGTAAAACCCGTTCTGCGGGTGGCCGCTGATCTCGATCATCCGTTTGACCATGTACACCAGCGACGAGCTGCCCCGCTCGAGGTAGGAAGGCAGCAGGCCCAGGATGCAGTAATCGGTAATGGGACCGTAAGCCGCCTCGAAAGCCGCCACGAAGCTTTTTTCATAGAGCCCGGCATCCCGCACCAGGTGGCGGCTGTTGACGCTGCCGGTAGTGCCGCTGCTTTCAAAAACCACTTCGGGCGTAAAGGAGGAGGTGGCGATGTTATGGCTTTTAAAAAAGGAGATCGGCAGGAAAGGGATCTGCCCGATGGTGCGCACGGTTCCCGGCCTGCAATTTAACGCGCCCGCAAAACGTTCATAGAGCGGGTTGCCGGCATACTGAAATGCGAAGGCCCTGAGGGCCTTTTCGGTAAAAGAGGCTGCGGGTGAGAAAATATATTCGTCAATGCCGGTTTCCATAAATCCGTAATAAGCTCAAAGTATTAAATTTGTTTCGTTCACAAATCAACAAAATGAAATCATTCTTCCCTATCGGACTGTCGTGTTTTTTTCTGCTGGCCGCCTGCAACAAGGATAAGTTTCAAACCAAACCGACCATAATCGTTAAATCGGTCAGCTCCGAGGTGGTGCCGCAGCAGCAGAGCCTGGACGTGGCGCTGGAGATCACCGACAAGCAGGGCGACGTGCGGGATTCGGTTTTCGTTATCCTCGAACGGAAGAATGGCAATGCCCCCGACCCACGGTCCCGTACCCTGGTGTTCGATATTCCCACTTTTCCCAACTCGTCCAAGATTGATATGAACATCACCCTGGATTACGGCAGGGCCCTGACCCTGAACTCCCTCGCCATCGACGTTCCCGGGACCGGCGGACAGAAGGCGCCGGATACGCTCGACCTGAAGTTTTCCGTAAGGGATGCGGCCAAGAACATGAGTGATACGGTAACCAAACGCATTATTGTAATCCGGTAACGTTGAGCAGCATTTTTAAACAAGCGTTTCACTTTTTCCTATTCACAAGCACCTACATTGCCCTTTGCGCCGTTGCCATGATCCTGCAGACATGGTACCTGTTTCAGCTGCAGCCGGAGCTGCGCTACCTGCTGTTCGTATTTTTCGGCTCGCTGTGCAGCTATAATTTCCACATGCTGATGACGCCCGGCATCTACGGGGGATCGGAAAAGATGCAGTGGTCGGTGCGCCACCGATGGCTGCACCTGGCCTTGTTCCTGCTGGGGCTTGCCGGCGCGGGCTATTATGTGCTGCACCTGCTGGAGCACTGGCCCTGGCTGATGGCCACGGCCTTCATCACCTTTATGTACTCGGCCCCCAAGGTGCCCTTCCCGATTTTCCGGGACATCAAAAAGATCGCCATCGGCAAAACGGTGTTTTTGGCCCTGGTATGGACGCATTCCACCGCCCTGCTGCCGCTGGTGGTGTCGCAGGTGCACTGGCAGGGAACGCACGGGCTTTTTATCCTCAACCGGTTTTTCCTGATCTATGCCATCTGCGTGGTATTCGACTTCCGCGACCGCGAGGAGGACAAGCGCGAGGGCATCCGCACCCTGATCACCTACCTCAGCGAAAGGGGCATCAACATCCTTTTCTGGTGCTGCCTGCTGCTGTTCGCCTTCACCACCCTGCTGCTGTACCGGCAGGGCTTTGCCGCCGCCGACTGTATCGCCCTCTTCCTTCCCGGACTGATCCTGGCACTTTTGTACGATTATTCCAAAAAGCAGCCCTCCGACGTCCTGTACCTGTTCGTGCTCGACGGCCTGATGATGTTTTCCGCCGTCCTGCTGTTCTTGCTGCACCTGTAGGGGCCGTTTTTCGGACTTCTTAAGTACATTTGCCCCCTAATCTGGAGTTCATGGCAAACGCGGAAAATAACCAACAAAAAGAAGAGCAAGCGATCCTTACACCGGAATCCTTTGAGTTTTTCAAAAGTTATATCAACAACCCCTCGCCCGTAGGCTTTGAAAGCTCGGGCCAGAAAATGTGGCTCGACTACGTGCGGCCCTACATCGACGAGGAGTTTACCGACCCCTACGGAACGGCGGTGGGCATTATCAACCCCAACCAGCCCTTTAAGGTGGTGATCGAAGCCCATGCCGACGAGATCAGCTGGTTCGTCAACTATGTCAACGGGGAAGGACTCATCTACCTGAAGCGCAACGGCGGCGTGGACCACCAGATCGCTCCCGGCCAAAGGGTGATCATCCACGGCAAAAAAGGCCCGGTTAAGGCCGTGTTCGGCTGGCCGGCGATCCACACCCGCATCAACAACCCCGACAAGGAGCCGGCCATCAAGATCGAGAACCTGTTCCTCGATACCGGCGCCCGCAACAAAAAAGAGGTGGAAGAGCTGGGCATCCATGTCGGCGCCGTGGTCACCTACCAGGACGGCTTCGACGAGCTGGCCTACAACTATTTGATCGGCCGTGCCTTTGACAACCGCGTCGGCGGCTACATGATCGCCGAGGTAGCCCGCCTGCTGAAGCAAAACGGCAAGCAACTGCCCTACAGCCTGTACGTGGTCAATGCCGTGCAGGAAGAGATCGGGCTGCGCGGAGCGGAAATGATCGCCCGCCGTATCAAACCCAACGTGGCCATCATTACCGACGTTACCCACGATACCGCCACCCCCATGATCAATAAAGTGATCGAAGGGGAAACCTGGTGCGGCAAAGGCCCCTCGCTTTCCTTTGGGCCCGCCGTGCACAACAAGCTGCTGAACCTGGTACAGGAAGTGGCCGAGAAGGCCGAAATACCGGTACAGCTGCGGGCCGTATCCCGGAGCACCGGCACCGACACCGACTCGTTCGCCTATGCCAACGACGGCTGCCCCTCCGTGCTCATCTCCATCCCCCTGCGCTATATGCACACCACGGTGGAAATGCTGCACCGCTCCGATATCGAACAAACCGTCCGGCTGATGTATGAAACCCTGCTGACGCTGACCCCTGAAACCAACTTAAGTTATTTCTAATGCAGTATTTACTTTACATTGAACCAGGTAGCGGCAGCTACCTGGTTCAAGCTATTGCGGCCGCTGCCCTGGGCATCGCCTTTTTCTTCCGGAATATAAAGCTGTACATCAAAGCGTTTTTCTTCCGCTGGTTCAGGAAGGATCAAAAAGAGGAGCAATAATGCCGGACACCCCCCAGCTGCACCCGGCTTCCTACCGCGATCCGTCGGGCTTTGTGTTTGAACACCAGGGTACCCTGTACCGGCAGGTGAACCTCGTTTTCCGGGACGACTTTGAAAAATTCACCCGCAGCGGCCTGGCCGCCCACCTGGTGCAGGAAGGGCTGCTGGTGCCCCACGAGGAGCTGTCCGAAAACCTGGCCGGCCGCCCCGACTGGCTCACCACCCTGAAGCCCGAGCGCATCGGCTTTATCTCCTATCCCTTCGAGTGGAGCTTCGACATGCTGAAGGACGCCGCCCTGCTGACGCTTCGGCTGGCAAAGGAAGCCATGAAATTCGGCCTGATGCTCAAGGACGCCACGCCTTATAACGTGCAGCTGCACCGCGGAAAGATGGTGTTTATCGATACCCTTTCCTTTGAACGCTACGACGAAACCCGACCCTGGGTAGCCTACCGCCAGTTCTGCGAAAGCTTCCTGGCGCCGCTGGCCCTGATGCACTACCTGCAAACGCCCCTGCAGCCCCTGCTGCTGGCTTACCCCGAAGGCCTTCCCCTGCCCCTGGTCAGGAAGATGCTGCCCTTCAAAAGCCGCTTTCACCTGCATGTCAGCCTGCACCTCCGCCTGCAGGCAGCCTACGTTTCCGCCGCTGCCCCAAAGGAAACGAAAACCACCGCCGCCTTTTCCGCCCGCAAGCTGGAACATATCCTCACCAGCCTGGAGCAGGCCGTACAGTCGTTCGCCCTGCAACAGCCTTCCGGTGTCTGGTCGGGCTATTACGAAGAAGCCCTCCAGAGAGGAAACTACGTCACCCACAAGAAAAAAGTTATTGAGGAATGGCTGGAGCACCTGCCCGGCCTGGCTACCGCCATCGATGTGGGCGCCAATGAAGGGACGTTTTCCGAACTGGCGGCCGCCCGCCGCATCCATACCGTAGCCGCCGACGGCGACCATTTCTCGGTAAACAACCTTTACCGGAAAATAAAAAAGGAAGGCAATGCCTTCCTGCACCCATTGGTCATCGATTTCGTACACCCCTCCCCCGCCATCGGCGTCAACAACCGCGAACGGGCGTCGTTGCTGGAGCGGTCCCCTTTCGACCTGGTACTGGCGCTGGCGGTGATCCACCACCTGGCCATCGGCAAACACCTCTCCTTCGAACAGATCGCCGAACTGTTCGGCCGCCTGGGAAACACGGTGATCGTGGAATTCGTGCCGCCCCAGGACGAAAAGACCCAACAGCTGCTGCAGCAAAAGACCATCGCTTTCCCCTGGTACACACAGGAACAGTTTGAAGCAGTGTTCGCCCGCTATTTTAACCTGGTAAAAACGGCGCCCCTGCCCGGAACTACCCGGGTGCTGTACCTGTTGAAGAAAAAATAACTCTATGTGGCAAATTTCGCGGTGGACGGCCCTGCTCCCCTTTTTACTCGTGGTCTTTTTCGTGCTGCATGGCGTGCAGGAAAACTTCGGCTTTATCCCGGCAGGTGACGCCGCCCTGTTGTGCGCCACCTACCTGCTGGGGGCAGGCCTGCTGTATGTGCTGCTGCTGTGGTTTTATAAAAGCCGCTCCAAAGCCGCCCTGATGGCCACGGCCCTGCTGTCGTTTTATTTCTTCTTCGGAGCGGTGCAGGAGTTCCTGAAGAACAGCCACTGGCTGCAGCAGCTGGCGCGCTATTCCCTGCTGGTTCCCCTGTTCCTGCTGCCCCTGCTGTTCCTGTTCTTCCGGCTGAAAAAACGCCCCGTCACGGGCAGCCGCTTTTTGCACTTCCTCACCCTGCTGCTGCTCCTGTACATCGGCTTCGATACCGCCGGCATCATTGCCAAGGCCGTGCGCAACGAGCCCGACAAACTCTCGGTCTATTCGTTTGCGCGGCCGGAAAACGTTTCTCCCCGCTGTACCGGCTGCCCCCGCCCCGACATCTATTTTTTGCTGTTCGACCAATATACCTCCTCCCGGGCGCTGCAGCAACGGTTCGGCTACGACAACAGCGACCTGGACAGCTTTTTGCTTCGCCGGGGTTTCCACCTCCAGCGCGATAGCCGGTCCAATTATAATTTTACGCCCTTTTCCCTGGCGTCCATCCTCAACCTGTCGTACCTGCAAGGCATTCCCCCCAACGGCGCGGTTACCATCGAGGATTATGCCCGCTGTAATAAGCTGATCCGCGACAATGCCGTGATCCGCTTCCTGTCCGCCCGGGACTACGAGATCATCAATTATTCCATCTTTGACCTGGCAGGCAATCCCTCGCCGGTACGGCAGGACTTTCTGCCCCTGAAAACCAAGCTGATCACCGACCGCACCCTGTTTGCCCTGCTCCGGCGCGATTTGGGATGGCTGCTGTATACCGGCCGGTTCCGGATCAGCTGGCTGGCAGACGACCTGATTTATACGTCGAAGAAAAACAATGAAAAATTAATCCGCCTGGCGAAAGCGCTCCCGGCGAAGCCCGGGAAAAAGCCGCGGTTTGTGTACGTGCACCTGATGCTGCCCCACCCTCCCTTTTATTATGACAGGAGCGGACAACCGAAAAAGCTGGCTGTCGTACGACAGGAATTCAAGGACCTGCCGCCGCAGGCCTACCTGGATTACCTGCCCTACACCAACCAGCAGTTAAAAGAGATCGTCACCAGCATTCAAAAGCATACCCACGGCAAGGCGGTTATCGTGTTTATGGGCGACCATGGCCTGCGCCAGGGCAAGGACCGGAAAGCGTATTTTCAAAACCAGAATGCCGTGTACCTGCCGTCGGCACCGACGCCCGCCCTCTACGACAGCATTTCCGGGGTCAACCAGTTCCGGGTGGTATTCAACCGGTTGTTCGGGCAACAATTCCCCTTACTTCCGGACTCAACCGTCTTCCTGGTGGATAAAAAATAACGACAAGGCAGGCGCAACAGGCGCCTTACTTTTTGTCTGCCTTCTTCGCTTCAAAAACAATATTGCTGGAGCCGTCGCGCAGCCACAGTTCATCGTTGGTGACGGTAAAGCGGCTGATGGTATTTTGAAGCAGCCTCAAATACCAGCTTTCCTGCTCCTGGAAGGTGCAGGCCTTTTCGGTAGCGGTCACCTGGTTGAAGCGGATGCTGCTGCCCTTAAGGCTGAACTTACCGGAGAAGGTGTTACAGCCCGTATTGCCGGTAAAGGTAGAGTCCTTGTTCAGCACCAGCGAGGCATTGACCATGTAATCGGTCTCGCGGCCGGTCTGCCGCTTCATGGTCACCACTTCCCAGTTGCCGGCGATGGAATCCATGTAATCGGCATGTTTGGCCACCACCGGGTCTTCTTCATAAATGATGGAATCCTGTGCCACCTCCCGGCGTACCCTGATGGTACCGGCTTTTAACTGGGCATAGCTGTCACAGGCGAAAAGAAGGAAAAGAATGAACGGAATAAGTTTAGGCCCTCTCATAAAATCAGTTTTATAAAAGGCCTCAATTTTTGTACCACCACTGCTGAGCAACGAACAGTTTACGAGTTTACGGGTTTACGAGTTGCTTGCGCCCGTAAGGAACTCGTAAACTTGTAAACCCGTAAACTCGTAAACTAATAAATTAGTTCAGCGCCAGATCCAAAACCTGGCTCATCGTTCGGACATAATGAAAGGTCAGTCCCTTGATGTAGTCGGGGTTGATGTCCTTGACGTCCTTTTCGTTCTGCCAGCAGAGGATGATCTCGCGGAGGCCGGCGCGCTTGGCGGCCAGCACTTTTTCCTTGATGCCGCCGACGGGCAGCACCTGCCCGCGCAGGGTGATCTCGCCGGTCATGCCCAGGTAGGGACGCACCTTGCGGCCGGTAACGGCGGAAGCCAGGGAGGTCAGCATGGTCACGCCGGCGCTGGGACCGTCCTTGGGCACGGCGCCCTCGGGCACGTGGATGTGCAGGGTCTTGCGGTCGAAGATCTTGGGCTCGATGCCCAGCTTTTTGGCGTTGGCGGTCAGGTACGACAGGGCGGTGGTGGCGCTCTCCTTCATCACGTTGCCCAGGTTACCGGTCAGGCGCAGGTCGGGCTTGCCGTCGCTGGCGGTGGCTTCGATGAACAGGATGTCGCCGCCCACCACGGTATAGGCCAGGCCCACGGCCACGCCGGGGATGTTGGCCGACTTGTACATTTCGTTGGAATGCTTAGCGCGGCCGAGGATGCGTTCCACGTCCTCGTAGCTGAGGGTGGCCTTCACCTTGCCTTCCAGGGCCAGCTGCTTGGCCTGGTTGCGCATAATAGCCGCCAGGATGCGGTCGAGCTCCCGCACACCGCTTTCGCGGGTGTAATCCTGGATAATCTTTTCCAGGGTGCGGTCGCTGAGCTTCAGGCTGGTGGTCTTCAGGCCGTGGGCTTCCTTCTGCTTCGGGATCAGGTGGCGCCGGGCAATTTCGATCTTTTCCTCCACGGCATAGCCGCTCAGCTCAATGATCTCCAGGCGGTCGCGGAGGGCGGGCTGGATGTTTTGCAGGTTGTTGGCCGTGGCGATGAACAGCACCTTGCTCAGGTCGTACTCCAGCTCGAGGTAGTTATCGTAAAAGGTATTGTTCTGTTCGGGGTCCAGCACCTCCAGCAGGGCGCTGCTGGGATCGCCGCGGAAGTCGGCCCCCACCTTGTCGATCTCGTCGAGGATCATCACGGGATTGGAGGATTTGACTTTGCGGATGGACTGGATGATGCGGCCGGGCATGGCGCCGATATAGGTCTTGCGGTGGCCGCGGACCTCGCTTTCGTCGTGAATGCCGCCCAGGCTCAGGCGGGCGTACTTGCGGCCGATGGCGTTGGCGATGCTGCGGCCCAAAGAGGTTTTGCCGATGCCGGGAGGACCGTAAAAGCACAGGATCGGGCTTTTCATGTCGCCCTTCAGCTGCAGTACGGCCAGGTATTCGAGAATCCGTTCCTTGATCTTGTCCATGCCGTAATGGTCGTGGTCGAGCACTTCCTTGGCCTTTTTGAGGTCGTACACGTCCTGGGTGTAATCCTGCCAGGGCAGGTCCAGCATCAGGTCGAGGTGGTTGTACACGATGGAGTAGTCGGGGGTGCTGGGGTGCATGCGTTCGAGCTTCTCGATGCCCTTCTGGAACATTTCTTTGGCGGCCTCGGTCCATTTCTTGGTGTCGGCCTTTTTCTGCATGTCCTTGATCTCGCGGTCGTTGGCGTCGCCGCCCAGCTCCTCCTTGATGCTTTTCAGCTGCTGCTGCAGGAAGTATTCGCGCTGCTGCTTGTCGATCTCGGTCTTGGTCTTGGTGGTGACCTTGTTTTTCAACTCGGCAAACTGCAGCTCTTTCTGCAGCAGTTGCATCAGCAGGTCGGCGCGGTCCTTTACGTGGTTCAGCTCCAGCAGCTGCTGCTTTTCCCGGATGTCGGTATTGAGGTTGCTGGAAACGAAATGGATGAGAAAGGAAGGGCTTTCAATATTTTTTAATATAATGGACGCCTCGGTGGGGATATTGGGCGACAGTTGGATGATTTCGGTGGCCAGGTCCTTGATGGTGGAGACATAGGCGTCGAAGTCGGGATCGTTGGAGATCTCTTCTTCCGGCAGCACCTGGATGGAAGCCTTGAAATACGGTTCTTCGGTCAGGAGCTCCTCCACCGAAAACCGGCTTTTGCCCTGGATGATGATGGTGATGCCGCCATCGGGCATCTTGATCTGCTTGACAATCTTGGCCACAGTGCCGATAGATTCCAGGTCTTTAAAGCCCGGGTCCTCGATGGAGCTGTCCTTCTGGGCGATGACACCAATGAGCTTATTGCCTTTGTAGGCATAGTTCACGGCCTTTATGCTTTTATCGCGGCCCACGGTGATCGGGAGCACCACGCCGGGAAACAAAACGGTATTGCGAAGGGGTAACAGGGCCAGTTCCGAAGGGATGGTAACGGTATCTGCGGCATCGCTTTCGTTTTCATTTATGGGGATGATCGGCATGAAATCCATCTCATCTTCGGGCTTAAACGTAAAATTCACTCAGGATCATTTTAAAGTTTCGACAATAGGACACTAAACTGCAAGATGGCAAATTTAACGCAAGCAGGGAGAAAAAAATTCCCTCCGCAGGGGAGGGAACTTTTGAAAAGAAAATAAGGAAGCTTAGAAATTTAAGCCCACCGCCAGCTGGAGGCCCTGGCTTTTCCATTTGGTTTTGTCGGAAACCGTATTGTAGTTCAGGTCTCTTTTGTCGTTCAGGCCGATCACGTATCGGGCGGAAGCCACGATCCTGCTGATCTTGATCTGGGCGCCACCCAGCAGTGAAAAGTCGCCGGTTTTAAAGGCTTCCTGTCCATTGTTGACCAGGTCCTTGTTCTGGTCGAGGAGGATGCCGAACTGGGGGCCGGCCTGCAGCGACAGGAAGTCGCCGCCGATCTTGTAATCCAGCAGCACGGGTATGGCCAGGTAATTCAGGTTGATGTCTTTGTTGCGGGCATCGGTGGCCGCATTCTGGTACACGCTGGTAAAAGCAGTATCGGTCTTCAGCTTGCTTTGCAGGAACAGCACCTCGGGCTGGATCCCCAGCTTTTCGCCCAGCTTCAACCGGGCAAAACCGCCGACCAGGTAGCCCCACTTGAATTCTTCGTTAAATGCTTTACCGTCAATCTTGGTCAGGTTGGCGCCTGCCTTCAGACCAAGGCTTAACTGCGCCTGTGAAACCTGTGCCAACAGCAACAGTGCTACAACTACGTACCATTTCGATTTCATACTCTATGTTGATTTAGTGTTAAACCAGTTGATTTCGTTTTCTCTATGGCAAGCGTGCAAAGATGCGCTGTTCCTGTTCACTGCCAGGGGCAACCGAAATTAAAAGATCAGCCCCGTGTTGACGACAAAGGCCGTGGTGATCTTTTTATCCGCGGCCGGCAGGTAGCAGTTGAACAGCAACTGCGGCTGCACGAAAAACTTGTTCACCGCCCATTCCGACTTCAGCAGCGCCCCTGCATAAAGAGGCCGGAACTTCGTGGTCTCGTCCAGGTAATAGCTTTCGTTGCGGTAGGGTTGGTTGTTTCCCACCAGGCGCTGGAAGCCATACGTGCTGCTGGTTTGGTTGAACCCGAAGCTCTGGGTACCGCTGGTGAGGCTTAGCTGCGGGCTCAGGCGGATATAGTCCTTATTCGAAAACAGGTTTATCCAGTAAAAGTCGTGCCGGGCTGAAATTGTCACATTAAAATCCGTCATGCTCTCCTCCGTATTCACCCTCGTCGGCGGCTGCAGCGGCTTCAGGCGCAGGCGCAGGGCCGAGATAGAATTGGCGGTTTCGCTCCACTGGCTTTTGCTGCCCCAGCCGTAGCTGGCCGAAATCCCGGGACGTACCCACCATTTGCGATAGGTGAAATACGCCTGCAGTTCGTTTTTCAGCGGCGAAGTATAAAAGGGCAGGGAGTCTTTTGTAAAGTAGCGGCTGGCGGAAAAGCCGGTAATAAACGCAAGGTTCCTGACATAATCATACGAGCCGGTCAGCGAAAACTGGAACGGGTTCAGCTTCCCGCCATCATTGACCACCGAGGCTGTAGCACTAAGGCCCAGGCCGCTTTTGTGAAAATAGCCCGCCGAAGGCAGCAGCAGCAACTGGCGGTTTTCGCTCAGCTGCCGGCCCGAGGCCGAGGTGTAATTGAAAACCGAGGAACCGGCCGACAGGTTGATCAGGCCAAAGCTCCGCGGCGTCAACAGCGAATCCAAAAAACTGTCCAGGTCGGATAACAGCGCCTCGTCATACAGGCTGGTGTCCACCCACGCCAGGCCGGTGGTGTCTTTTTTTCCCTGTGCGCTGGCCCCGTTGGCCAGGCCAAACAGCAGCAACAACGCCAGAAGTTTTGGATGCAGGATGGTTTTCGGTTTTTTCTTGAAGTACACTGACATGTTCAAAACGCAAAGGTTTAACAGAATGAATTTATAAGTAATAAATTATGAGAAATGAGTGATGAGTACCAGAGGCTGCGCCTAATTTCCAATGAACCAATGAACTAATTCCCACTACCCTAGGCCAGTTCCAGCAGGGTGATTTCCGGCAAAATGCCTACCCGGCCGGGATAGCCCAGGAAGCCAAAACCCCGGTTGACATAGAGCTTCTGGCTGTGGTTTTCGTACAGGCCCGCCCACTGCTGGTACATGTACTGTACGGGGCTCCAGCGAAACCAGGGCAGCTCCACGCCGAACTGCATGCCGTGGGTATGGCCCGCCAGCATCAGGTCGATGTCCGGGAATTTGGGCCGCACCTCCGCATCCCAGTGCGAGGGATCGTGGCTCATCAGGATCTTAAACGGCAGGTCCTCGGTGCCGGCATGGGCCTCGGCCAGCCGGCCGTGCTTGGGAAACCGCGCCTTGGCGCCCCAGTTCTCGATGCCGATGAGGGCAATCTTTTCCGCTTCCCGCTGGAACACCACGTGCTCGTTCATCAGCAGTTTCCAGCCCAGTTCGGCATGCACCTGCTTCAAACGTTCCAAATTACGCCTTTTCAGTTCGCTGCGCCCGCCGGCTTCGTCGGGCCACTGCACATAGTCGCCGTAATCGTGATTGCCCAGGACGGAAAAAACGCCCAGGGGCGCCTTCAGCAGGCTGAAGATGTCCATGAAGTTGTCCATTTCGTCGGCCGTATTGTTCACCAGGTCGCCGGTAAACAGGATCAGGTCGGGCTGCAGGCCCAGGATGGTTTCCATGCCCCGGCGCACCGCCGCCCGGTCGCGCAGGCTGCCGCTGTGGATGTCGGAGATCTGGATGATTTTGAGGCCTTTAAAGGCGGCGGGCAGGTTGGGGAAGGAAAGCGCCACCCGCTTCACCTGGTAGTTGTACTTGTTGGTAAAACCCAGCACCAGCGAGCCGAAAATAGCGCCGCCGGCACCCAGGCCCAGCCAGCTCAGGAAGGCCGACCGGCTGATGGAATCGCCTTCCTGGATCTGCTCGCCCTCGGTCTGGGAAAAGAACAGCTTGCCCGCCGCCCACTGCAGGAACCGCCGCATGTCGTCGGCCAGCAGGAAGAGGGAGCAGACCAGCTGCCCGAAAAAGAAGGCGGCCAGCAGGGCAAAGACGGTAGTGCGGAGCCCTTTGGAATAATTATCGAGCTGTAAATACGGGAGCACCAGCAATAACACCAGCACCAGGAGGGAAACCACCCAGTACCCGCTATAGAGGTAGGGCTTCAGGCGGGAACCCGCTGCCACGGCCTTCAGGCCCTGGAAAACGTAGGCGTCCAAAAGGAGCATCAGGCCGGCGGCCACGAACAGGAAAGTTGCGCTGCGCATAATTTACGGAAAATAGGATGCAAGTAAGGAAAGATTTGCTAACAATCTGCTATATCTTTCCACATAGGGGCGTTTGGCCGCTTTGAACACGTATTTTTGCAACTTCTTTACAAAACGACGGCGTATTATGAAGTTTACCTATTATGGTCATTCTTGTTTTGCAGTAGAACTCAATGGAAAAAAGGTATTATTCGATCCCTTCATTACCCCGAACGAGCTGGCAAAGAACGTGGACGTAAGCAGCATCGAGGCCGATTTCATCCTGGTGTCGCACGGACATGGCGACCACCTGGCGGACTGCGTGGCCATTGCAAAACGGACGGGCGCCCTGGTGGTCACTTCCTTTGAAGTGGCGGACTGGCTGGGCAAACAGGGCGTTCCCCATACCCTGCCCATGAACCATGGCGGTAAAAAGGACCTTGATTTCGGCACGGTCAAGTGCGTCAATGCGGTGCATTCCTCCTCCCTGCCCGACGGCAGCTACGGCGGAAACCCCATGGGCTTTTTGCTGTACGGGGCCGACAAATCCTTTTACTACAGCGGCGACACTGCCCTGACCACCGACATGCAGCTGATCCCCCGCTGGACACGGCCCGATTTTTCGGTCCTGTGTATCGGAGACCACTTCACCATGGGCATCGATGATGCCGTGGAAGCGGCCCGGATGGTGCAGACCACGCAAATAGTCGGCGTCCATTACGATACTTTTCCGTATATTAAAATTGATCAACAACAAGCAAAAGATACCTTTTCCGCGGCCGGCCTGACCTTACACCTGCCCGGCATCGGAGAAAGTATTGATTTATAAAACTATTTTAGCTGATACAATGGGTAGAATTATTGGAGTAGCCAATCAAAAGGGCGGCGTCGGAAAAACAACGACGGCCATCAACCTGGCCGCCAGCTTCGCTGTGCTGGAGTTCAAAACGTTACTGATTGACGCCGATCCCCAGGCCAACAGCACCACCGGCGTGGGCTTTGACCTGCAGAACGTGCGGCAGAGCCTGTACGACTGCATGGTGAACAACGCCACCGCCCGCGATGTCATCCTCAAGACCGACATCCCGAACCTTTCCCTCATCCCTTCGCATATCGACCTGGTAGGGGCGGAAATTGAAATGATCAATTACCCCAACCGCGAGGCCGTGCTCAAGCGCCTGATCGACCCCATCAAGGACGAATACGATTTCATCATCATCGACTGCTCGCCCTCGCTGGGCCTGATCACCGTCAACGCGCTCACTGCCGCCAACTCGGTGATGGTGCCGGTGCAGTGCGAGTTCTTCGCCCTGGAAGGCCTGGGCAAGCTGCTGAACACCATCAAGATCGTGCAAAGCCGCCTGAACACCTCCCTGCAAATCGAAGGCATCCTGATGACGATGTACGACGGCCGCCTGCGGCTGTGCAACCAGGTGGTGAACGAAGTGCGCCGCCACTTCGAGGACCTCGTGTTCAGCACCATCATCCACCGCAATGCCCGCCTGAGCGAAGCGCCCAGCGTCGGCAAGCCGGTGATCCTCTATGATGCCAACAGCAAGGGATCGATGAACTACCTGAACCTGGCCAAGGAGATCCTGCAAAAGAATAACCTGACCAAAATACCCCAGGAGGAAAGAACGCTCGAGTTCTAGTCGCCCCGTTCCGAGTTCCGGGCGCCGGGGAGCTTACCGGTTGATTTTTAGGTTTTTAAGGGCCGTTGAAAAAACGGACCTTTGCACCGGAAACCTCCCGAAAACGCAGGCCCCTGACGCAGCGCACGGAACACAGGACCCGGGAACATTGAGAACTCAAAACGCAGAACCGCAAAATGACAAATCCTAAACCAAATAAGGACCTGCTGGGCAAAGGCATCCGCTCGCTTTTGCAAAGCATCGACTCAGACCTGAAAAGCCCTTCGGGGCACCTGAAGGAATCCACCGTGGAGGCCGTTACCGGCGTGCTGCGCATTCCCCTGCAGGATATCGAGACCAACCCGCGCCAGCCCCGCCGCGATTTCGACGAGCAGGCGCTGAAGGAACTGGCCCAGTCCATTACCCTGCACGACATCATCCAGCCCATCACCGTGTCGAAGCTGGCGGGCAACCGCTACCGCCTCATCACGGGCGAGCGCCGCTGGCGGGCCGCCAAGCTGGCCGGCCTGGCTGATATCCCCGCCTACATCCGCCAGGCCAACGACCAGGAACTGCTGGAGCTGGCCCTGCTGGAAAACCTGCAGCGCGAAGACCTCAACGCCATGGAGATCGCCCTGGGCTATAAGCGCATGATGGAAGAGCTGAGCCATACCCAGGAAGAAGTGGCCGAACGCATGGGTAAGGACCGCAGCACCGTCACCAATTACATCCGCCTGCTGAAGCTGCCCCCCGACATCCAGATCGCGGTCCGTAGCGGCGAGCTGAGCATGGGCCATGCCCGCGCCCTCATCAACGTGGACGGGGTGGACAAGCTGCTGTTCATTTTCAACGAGATCAAAAGCAAGCACCTGTCGGTGCGCCAGACCGAAAACCTGGTGCGGCTGATGGGCAAGGAAGCCGAACAGGAGAAAAAGCAGCCCACCGGCCCCAGCCTGCCGGCCGCCTACCAGCGGATCGAGGACAAGCTGGCCTCGCACTTCAGC
Organism: Huijunlia imazamoxiresistens; assembly: GCF_037132455.1. Lineage (NCBI taxonomy): Bacteria > Pseudomonadati > Bacteroidota > Chitinophagia > Chitinophagales > Chitinophagaceae > Huijunlia > Huijunlia imazamoxiresistens. Next base: position 175,209 of record NZ_JBBBEI010000010.1, read on the forward strand.
ACCAAGGTAAAGCTGAAACACAGCAAGAACGGCAGCGGCGAGATCACCTTCGACTACACCTCGCTCCAGGACCTGAACAAATTGTTGGATATAATGAACATCACCATTGACTAGGAACGTTTCCCTACCCTTCTTCCAATGGCTGCTGGGCGTTCTGCTGCTGGTGTTTTGCCAGACCGCTGCCGCCCAGGAAAAACGCGACACCCTGGTCCGGGCCGATACCCTGCGCCGGGCCGACACGCTTTCGCGGCCGGTGCCGGCCGACTCGCTCCCCAAGGTGGCCCAGCCGGCGCCCCCCGCCACCGAAAAAAAGGTGGACTCGGCGGCCAACGCCTTCTCGCCCCGCAAGGCCATCATCCGGTCGGCGATCCTCCCGGGCTGGGGACAGATCTACAATAAAAAATACTGGAAGCTGCCCCTGGTGTACGGGGCCCTGGGCGTTACCGGCTACGTCTTCGTCACCAACCTGCAAACGTACCGCGACCTGCGGTTTGCCTACCAGGCAAAGTACAAAGCCAGCCAGTCACCGGCGGACTCTTCCGACTACTTCCTGATGAAGCCGGAATACGTGCCGGTGGGCATGGAAAGCCTGCGCTACAACCGCGACAACTTCCGCCGCTACATCGACTATTCGGTGCTGTTCTTCGTGCTGTTCTGGGGCCTGAACGTAGTGGATGCCGCCGTGGATGCCCACCTCAAATCATTCGACGTCAGCCCCGACCTGGCGCTGAAATTCAAGGCCGGCCGCAGCCAGATGGCCGGCACCACCGGCATCGGCCTGGTGCTGGCGTTTAAATAGTCTTCCCTTATACATAAATATCTCAAGCAGAATTAATACTATACACTATGCGTATTGCAATTATCGGTTATGGAAAGATGGGAAAAATGATCGAGGAAGTGGCACTGCAGCGCGGACATGAGATCGTGCTGAAGATCAACATCGAAAACACCCAGGACTTCACGGCGGAAAACATCGCCAAAGCCGACGTGGCCATCGAGTTCACCGGCCCCTCCAGCGCTTACGGCGACGTGCGCCAGTGCCTGGACTTCGGCATTCCCGTAGTCAGCGGCTCCACCGGCTGGAACGACCGCCTGGAGGAAATGCGGGCGTACTGCCAGCAAAAGGGCGGCAGCTTTTTACATACCTCCAACTTTTCCATCGGCGTCAACATCTTCTTCGAGGTGAACAAGCAGCTGGCCAAGCTGATGGCCACCCATCCCGAATACGAAGTGCAACTCAAAGAGATCCACCATACCGCCAAGCTCGACTCGCCCAGCGGCACCGCCGTTTCCCTGGCCGAACAGGTGCTGGCCAACCTGCCCCGCAAGAAAAGCTGGGCCAACGAGCCTACCGGCATCCCCGACGTGCTCAGCATCCTCTCGGAACGCGTGGACCCCGCCCCCGGCACCCACCACGTGAAATATACCTCCGAGATCGATGACATCGAGATCATCCACACCGCTCACAGCCGCAAGGGCTTTGCCTTCGGCGCCGTCCTCGCCGCCGAATACATCCACGATAAGAAGGGGGTGTTTGCGATGAAGGACGTTCTTGGAATTGGTTAATTGGTTAATTGGGATATTAGGACGGAACCATCCTGAACCAGTATAGAGAAAAGGGCATTGGTGAATAACCAGTGCCCTTTTTCCTGTAAAACTGTTCCCACCCAATACCCAATTAACCAATTAACCAATTAACTAATTAACTAATTCCTTCAATGTTTACTTTCGCCCCGCATGGAATCCAAACTGAAGATCCGGCCACTGCATTTTACCCTGTTCTGGCTGGTGCTGAACCTGCTGCAGGCGGCCTTTACCCAACTCACGTCCGACGAAGGCTACTACTGGTTTTATACAAGGGCGCTCGACTGGGGCTATTACGACCACCCTCCTTTCCTGGCCCTGCTGATCAAGGCGGGCTACAGCCTGTTTCCCAATGAATTCGGCGTCCGCTTCTTCTACGTGCTTCTGAACAGCATCGGCGTGTACCTGCTGTTTGGCTTCGTCGACCCCAACGACAGCCGGCGGCTGCGGCTGATGTATGCCGTGCTGCTGTCCCTTCCCCTGTTTCACTACCTGTCGTTCCTGGTGTTTCCCGACGGGCCGTTCCTGTTTTTTTCGGTGGTGTTCCTGGTGGGCTACAAGCGCTTTCTGGAAAAGGACGACTGGGCTTCGGCCCTGCTCATGGGCGTGAGTACGGCGCTGATGATGTATTCGAAATACCATGCGGTGCTGGTGGTGGGCTTTACCGTTTTGTCGAACCTGCGGCTGCTGCGTTCGCTGAAGTTCTATGCCGCCATGCTGCTGGCGCTGCTGCTGTTCGTGCCGCACATCCGCTGGCAGTTCGCCCACGACTTCGCCACCTTCCAGTACCACCTCTCGGGCCGCAGCTCGCAGCTGAGCTTCCGCCATGTGGGCGAATACATCAGCCAGCAGCTCGGCGCCCTCACCCCCGTGCTGCTGGTCGTTCCCTTTTTCTACAAATCCCGCGACCGGTTCGAAAGGGCCCTGCAGGCCATCATCATCGGCTCGCTGCTCTTTTTCCTGCTGTCGTCGTTCAAGAACTTTATCCACTTCCACTGGACCTCGCTGACCCTGTTCCCGCTCATCGTGATCGCCCCGGCCTGGTTTTTAAAAACGGGAAAAACAAAGCTCCTGCGCCGGGGTGTGCTGCCGTTTGCGTTCGTGGTGCTGCTGTTCCGCCTGTACCTGGTGTTCCGCATCGTGCCGGTCAACCATATCGGCATCGACTACTACCACGGCCGCGACCTTTGGGCGCAGGATATCCGCCAGGTAGCTGGCGACCGGCCGGTATTTTTCCGCAACAATTTTCGCGAGTCCTCGCTTTACTCGTTCTATTCCGGCGGGCTGGGCGTGTCGCTGCAAAGCGGCGAGAAACGGCGGTCGCAGTACGAGTTCTGGCATTACGAGGACAGCCTGCAGCACCGCGAGGTGGTGCTGGTACGCGACCACCCCTTCGAGGGCAGCCAATGGATCCAAACCCGCATGGGCAAGGAGGTGCACTACCGCGTCCTGCCCGACTTCACCTCGTACTACGACCAGGGGATCCAAACCTCCTTTCCCCGGAGCATCCGGCCCCATTCGGTCGTGTTGGTAGACGCCCTGGTCAGTAACCCCCGGGCAACCCCCGTCACCTTTGCTGCCGACAGTACCGGAAACGCCCCCACCCTTTTTTATTCCCTCCGCAAAGGCCGGAAGGAAGTGGCCCGCGGCCCGGGCAAGGTATTTACGGAGCCGGCCACCGTAGCGGCCGGGGGACAACTGCCGGTTAAAGTGTCCGTTGCCCTGGGACCGCTGGAACCGGGGACGTACACCATCGTGTTTGGGCTCAGCCGGCCCCTGCTGGACGATGCCTATAATTCGGCGGTATTTGAAACTGTGGTGCAATGATTGCCGCCTACATTCATTAATTATGGAGCTGAAGCTGAAGAATTTCGAAACCGTTTTATCCAAAGACCTGCTGCAGTCCGCCAGGAAGTGCACCGTCCGGGAGTGCGACGAAACGGAGAAAGGAAATTTTGTGGGCTACGTGGACGAGGGCAAAAGCAGCTATGATGTTTCCCTGGAGCTGACCGGGGACACGGTAACGGCCCACGGCTGCGACTGCAAGGCGAGCACCGGAGGCGCCTTCTGCCGCCACCAGGCCGCTATGCTGCTGCATATTGCCGCGGGGCAAAAGCCCAAAGCCCCCGTTAAAGCCAAAAAAGCAGGCAAAGCCGAAATCTTGCTCGAAGAAGCGGAAACTGCCGAACTGAAGGAATGGTTGCGGGAAATCCTGGGGCGCAACAAGGACCTCGAGCTTTCCTTCGTCCACTACTTTTCGGCCCGCCGGCAGCACTACAGCCCGGAAGAAGTGACGCAGCTGACCCTGGATGCCGTCAAGGCCACCGTGGGCCGGAAGAAAACCGTGGACCCGACGCTGCTGAAAAAGCTGGTGGACCTGTGGTCCGACATCCACGCCCCTATCCTCAGCGGTTACACGGCCAACGCGGCGGACAAAAACGCATTCGGGAACGTTCACGCCCTGTTGGAAACCGCCTACCGGTATAGCGCGGAAATCAATACCACCAGCAGCCGTATTCCCAAGTACCTGGAGGGCCTGCTGCAGCAAACCTTGGAGCCCCTCCACCAGCTGGAGGCCGAAGAGGCCTGGACGGCCGCGACGGACCATTTTATCCGCCACCTGCTGGACGACCGCAAGCAGCTCCGGTTGCACTACCTGCAGCACCTGAGGCAACTCGCCGCCCTGGCCACCCGGGAACGGCGGGAAGACCTGATCCGCCGCCTGGCCGACCACTACCGGGACCGCAATCCCGCCATGATCGTCCAGGACACCACCTACACCAAGGTCCTGTTCGGGCTGGTGGAGGAGGCGGGCATTTTCCCGCGCTACTACAACCTGTTCCAACCCCTCCGGTTCGACAATGCCTTCAACAACGAACTGATCCGCCAGCTGATCGCCTACCACCACCTGGAGCGGGCGGAAGAATACTGCCTGGACCAGATCAAAAACAATTACCACGACGACTACAACACGCTCTACCTGGAACTGCTGAAAGAAATCTACCACCTGCAGGAAGAAGAGGAGCTGCTGATGGAGGTGCTGGCCAAGCTCGTGCCGCGCACCTTTGACCTCGACGACTTTTTGTACGTGCTCCACCGGCTGCCGCCCGTGGACCAGGCCAACTGGCGCACCCAGGTGCTGACGAAGGCCCGGAACACCTGGGGCAGCCTTCAGAAAAAGGCCATCGCTTTCCGCTTTCAACTGATGGACCACGAGCAGGATTACTCGAAAATGGTCAGCTCCATTGACCACAACACCCCCTACCGGCTGGTGCTGCAGTATTTCGAGCCCATGGCCCGGGCCGACAAGTCGGGTTTGCTGAAGATGGTGCTGAACAAATACGAAAGTTCGAACTGGAGCCAGTTGCCCGAGGAGTCGAAACAGGACCAGGAATGTTTCCCGGACCTGCTCAGCTCATTTTTAGAATACTTCACGCCCCGCCAGTTGTGGGAGGCCATCGCCGCCAATGAAAAGGCCCGCTACGGCTACCGCCCCAACGCCTTCCTCGATTATTTAAAGGAAAATCTATACGAAGATTAAGGATGCGGATTCCCGTCCCCTTTGGGGCGTTTGGCGTAAAACCTCTCCCCCGGTTTCGCTAACGCGAAACCGACCCCTCTCCAGATGGAGTTATGCCTTACCCAAATCTTAAAAGGTGTCCAGCAGAGGGATTTCTTGTGCTGTAGGCACAACTGGTAGGTAGAAAATCACCAGTAGAATGCTTCCGTTCCGCTAGGAACGGCTGGTAATTGCGGCCTACCAACCGTTCCTAGCGGAACGGAAGCTACCAACTAAACCTTTGCTACCCACCATACGCCCCTAGCGGGGCGTAAATCTTTCACTGTTTCTGTCCTTTAAAAATTTGGGTAAGGCATAGCTATGTGGGGAGGGGGTGGTCTAGCCTTAGGCTAGACCGGGGGAGAGGTTTTACGCCAAGCCTCTTGGCAGGCCTTCCTTATTCCCAATGAACCAATTAACAAATACCCTAATTCCCAATTCCCCATCAGTGCCCCTTCAAATTCTCCAGCATATCCCGGGTCATGCGGGGCAGGTCGAATTCGGGTTGCCAGCCCCAGTCGTGGCGGGCCTGGCGGTCGTCGATGCTCTGGGGCCAGCTGCGGGCGATGGCCTGCCGGTAGTCGGGCGCATAGCTGACGGAAAACCGGGGCACCCGCTTTTGAATTTCGTGCTCCAGGACGGCGGGAGAAAAGCTTAAGGACGCCAGGTTGTAGGAGGTGCGGGTGGTGACCTTGGCGGCCGGCGCTTCCATCAGCTCGATGGTGGCCCGGATGGCATCGGGCATGTACATCATCGGCAGGAAGGTGTCGGGCTCCAGGAAGCAGGTGTAGGGCTTGCCTGCGGCCGCATGGCGGTACATTTCAATGGCGTAGTCGGTGGTGCCGCCGCCCGGCGCGGATTTATAGGAGATCAGGCCGGGGTAGCGCAGGCTGCGCACATCCACGCCGTACTTGTTGAAATAATAGTGGCACCAGAATTCGCCGGCATATTTGCTGATGCCGTAGACCGTTATGGGCTCGATGATGGTCTGCTGGGGACAGGCTTCTTTGGGCGAGGTGGGCCCGAACACGGCAATGCTGCTGGGCCAGTACACTTTATGGAGGTGTTCCTCGCGGGCCAGGTCGAGCACGTTCAGCAGGCTTTGCATGTTGAGGTTCCAGGCCAGCGCCGGGTTCTTTTCGCCCGTAGCCGACAGGATGGCCGCCAGCAGGTACACCTGCCGCACGTTCTGGCGGATCACCTGCACGTGCAGCATTTCCTTGTTCATCACGTCCAGCGGCACGTAGGGACCCGTACCCCGCAGCAGCTCGTTCTCCTCCCGCAGGTCCGAGGCGATCACCTGGGCATCGCCATAAATGCGGCGCAGCGCCAGCGTCAGCTCCACGCCTATTTGTCCGGAGGCCCCGATGACCAGTATCTTTTCTCTTGTCATAAAGGATGGATATGAATTTCGGCAAACTACAGTTACCGGCAATCGGCGCACCAAAAAAGGGAGCTCTTCCGTGATAAAGGGCAAACTCCTTTAAATTTGAGGCATGATTACTTTCTTGGAACAACTATTTGCCGGTCAGGACTATGACAAGGACAACTTTTTCCTGATCGCCGGCCCCTGCGTGGTAGAGGGCGAAGCCCTGGTACAGGAAGTGGCGGAAAAGGTGGCCGCCCTCTGCAAAAAGCACGGCATTCCCTATATTTTCAAGGCTTCGTACAAAAAGGCCAACCGCACCAGCGCCGGCTCCTTTACCGGCCTGGGTGATGAAGCCGGGCTGCAGATCATCCAGAAAACGGCACAGCAGCTGGGCCTGCCTTCCACCACCGACATCCATTCCGAAAACGAGGCCCGCCTGGCCGCCAAATACGTGGACATCCTGCAGATCCCCGCTTTCCTCTGCCGCCAGACCGAGCTGCTGGTAGCGGCCGGTGAAACGGGCAAGATCGTCAACATCAAGAAAGGCCAGTTCGTCAGCGGCGAGGCCATGAAGTTCGCCGTGGAAAAGGTAAAGAACAGCGGCAACGAAAAAGTGATGCTGACCGAAAGGGGCACCACCTTCGGCTACCAGGACCTGGTGGTGGACTACCGCAACATTCCCCTGATGCAGCAGTCGGGCGTACCCGTGATCATGGACTGCACCCACAGCCTGCAGCAGCCCAACCAGGCCAGCGGCGTCACCGGCGGCAATCCCCAGCTGATCGGCACCATCGCCAAGGCGGCCATCGCCTCCGGCGCCGACGGCCTGTTCATTGAAACCCATCCCGACCCTGCCTGCGCCCTGAGCGACGGCGCCAACATGCTCCGCCTCGACCTGCTGGAGGCCCTGCTGGTGCAACTGATCAAGGTACGGAAGGCAATTTTAAGTTAGGGGTTGGAAGCGGGGAACTATTGAAAAGGGAACTGTTCTTTTACAGGAGCAAATCCCCTAATTTTAGAACAAACTCAACCCTCAATGGATAGAAAGTTCAAGATAGGCGATAAGGTCCGGCTGAATTCCGGAGGCCCTGTGATGACCGTGTTTGAAAACGAGGTCTGGCATGACCTCCTGGGCGCCCTGACCGGCAAGGCCAAACCACCGCAGGAAACCGGCATGGTCACCTGCCAGTGGTTCAAGGATGATGAATTGAAAAAGAACAAATTCCACGAGGATACCCTGGAACTGGTGATTGACTAATGATCGGTTCCTGCAATGCTTTAGCTGCCCCTGCCGGGGCAGCTATTTTTTTTCACTCCCGACGAAACATTACTCCTCCAGGCGGATGCCGATCTTTTTCATAAGGATGGAAGCGTTGAGGTTCGTACAGATGCCTTCTTTCAGCTTGTAATCGAAATAGAGCTCCTCACCTTCCACCTGCACGTCGAAGTGGTAATTTTCGATGGCGCCGGGCAACCGTCCTTCCAGGGCGGACAGCTCCACATCGTGGGTAGCGATCACCGCCACGGCCTGTTCTTGAATCAATTGCCTTATCAGGGCGCCGGAACCGGTATGGCGGTCGAGCGAGTTGGTGCCCCGCAGGATCTCGTCCAGCAGGATGAAGACCGGCTCGTGGCGGTTGACGGCCTCGATGATGGTTTTGAGCTTTTTCAGCTCGGCATAAAAGGTGGAGGTGTTTTCGGCCAGGTTATCGGCGATGCGCATGCTGCTCATCAGCTGCACCGGCGACAAATGCAGCCGACGGGCACAGGCCGGCGCCCCCATCTGCGCCAGCACGGCATTGACGCCCAGGCTGCGCAGGAAGGTGCTTTTGCCCGCCATGTTCGAGCCGGTCACCAGCGCCACCTTGCCCCGGCCCTGCAGCGTAAAGCTGCTGGTGACCCGGGTGCCCTCGGCGATCAGCGGATGGCCGATGGCCTCCCCTTCCCACCGAAAATGTTCGCCGCCCACCTGCGGCAGGCACCACTGCGGCCGGTTGGCATGCAGGGTGGCCAGGCTGCCCAGCACTTCCATTTCGGCCACCAGCCGGAACCAAAGGGGCACCCGCTCCCTATTGCGTTGCTTCCAGCCGTTCAGGGCCCTCATCTGCCGCACGTCCCACAACAAAAAGGAATTCAAAAACAGGAAGGCCAGCAGGTTCAGCCGCAGATCAAAGCGGTTCAGGATCTCTTTCAGCTCCTTCAGCTGGTTAAAGGCCCGGTCCTCGCCTGCCACAACGGACCGCTGCAGCCGCTGCAACAGCGGCGCCTGGAAGGCCCGCTCCTCGATCCAGCGCATGCCCTGCGCCAGCACGCCCACCTCGTCCACGATGCCGCTCAAATGGTTGTAAGCGGTCATGGCTTTCTTGCTGAAATAGCCGCCCGTCATAAAATACACCAGGAACAGGAAGGTAAACAGCGACAGGGAGATCCAGCCCGCAATCGCCGCTACTGCCGATGCCAGGGTAAATATGGAATACAGGGGCAGCACTATTTTCCAGGCGGCATGGGTAAAATGCTGTTCGGGCTCGGCCAGCCATCTTTCGGTTTTCTGCTGCGTGCGCCGGGTCACCGGCGTCTCCATCAGCAGGGCCTGCAGGCCCTGGCGCCAGGAAAAGAGGGGCGCCAGTTCCCGGATGGCCTGGTGGCGCTCCCGCACCGCTTCCGGCGACAGGGGCTCCAGGAAGTTCCCGGCCAGCAGGGCACGGCCCTGTTCGCTCTGGCAGCGGTTGACCATCTGGTAAAGCGAGGCCTTTCCAAAAATATCGAAGTCGTTGGCATAATCGTGCAGGCCGGGAGCATATTCCGCCCCGTCATAGCGGTGGTGGTACTTGTCGTTCAGCACCTGCAGCTCCTCCTCATTGATCGTCAAAAGATTCTGTACGTTGGTAAGCTGCCGGTTGTTGTTGGTATCGATGGAAACGGTGGCCAGGAAAAGGGCGATGCCTACGGCTATGCTCAAAATACCGCCGCCCACCGACACGTTGAACAAGCCGAAGGCCGCCACCGCCGTGATCACGATCACCGTCAGCCGCAGCCACCCCAGCATGCTTCGCTTTTTGCGTAACTCCTTCAACTTCCCGGTCAGGCTTTCGATTTGCCGGGCATATATTTCTGCAGGGGGGGTATGTTCCATGAGTGCAAGTTTACGAGTTTACAAGTTTACGAGTTTACGAGTTGCTGGCGCCCGAAGGGAACTCGTAAACTTGTAAACCCGTAAACTCGTAAACTCATTAACTTGCAACCTCTTTTATGGAAACGAACTTCAAAGCCGCCTCGCTGAAAAGCCTGATTGTTCATTATGTGGGCAGTAAGAACAACCTGGATCCCCTGTACCTGTCCGAAGAAACCCTGGCCCTGGATGAAGAAATGCTGCAGGTGGTGGGCGAGAGTTTTTTGAACAAGTTCAACAACGCGGCGGAGTACTTTAAATTCAGCCACCCCTCCTCCCTGCAGTTCAATGAAGTGTACAACTACGCCGAGCAGCTGTTCGAGCACCGCGACGAACTGGTGGCCCTCTCCACCAGCATTGCCAAACACCTGTACGAAAGCTCTACCCACCCGAAGGTGAAGGGAGGCGAGCTGTATGTAGGACTGTTTGAAGGACTGCCGGTGGACGGACGGATCTACAAGGCCGTCGGCCTGTTCAAGACCGAGAACAAATCGCTGTTCCTGGATGCCCAACACAAGGAAAGCAACTTCGAGCTGGAGATTAAAGAAGGCGTGGAACTGACCAAGATCGACAAGGGCTGCCTGATCATCAATAATAATCCCACCGAGGGTTACGACGTGCTGATCTTCGACAACCAGAACCGCGGCGAGGAAGCCCAGTACTGGAAGGAAAAGTTTTTGCAGCTGGCGCCGCAAAAGAATGAGTTCCACCAGACCAACCACATGCTGACCCTGACGAAGCAGTACATTACCGAACAAATGGAATCGGAGTTCAACCTGGACAAGACCGACCAGATCGAACTGCTGACCAAATCCATTGACTACTTTAAAAGCAAGGAATCGTTTGATATCGAGGAGTTCCAGACCGAGGTGTTCCAGAGCGACGAAATGATCGAGTCGTTCCGCGACTTCGGCTCCCGCTATACCCAGCAGCACGACATCGATATTTCCGCCGGCTTCGACATTTCCGGGCAGGCCGTGAAAAAACAGATGCGGGTGTACAAAAGCGTCTTAAAGCTTGACCGGAACTTCCACGTCTACATTCATGGCAATACCGACCTCATCGAAAAAGGCGTCGACGATAACGGCCGCAAATATTATAAACTGTATTACGAAGAGGAGAGCTAACTTTTTCCTTTTTCCACTCCCAACGAAAAAGCCCTGCTGCATACGCAACGGGGCTTTTAGGTTTCATAGACAAAATATCTTGATGCGGCCGGTTATCGCAGGTCCACGACTTCCACGCCGGGGTATTTCTTTTTGTCGAACACAAATTCGGATTCCGTGATTGCAGCATTGGGCTTCATGGCACTGATGCTGTAGCTGTAGCGGTTGCCCGATTTTTCAAGGAATTTGGCGCTGCTGAGGGTGCCGGCGGCTTTATCCACATATACGTACACCTTGTGGAAAGGACGGGATTTGTCGGTGGGGGTCATTTCGATTTCCTGAACCGTTTTTCCGGATACTTTCTTCTCTCCGTTCAGCTTGTATAAAAAGTCTTTATCGTAAAAGTTGGTAAACAATTTCTGCGGGGTCATGGCATTGCCGGAAGCGTCCACACCGTTTACGGTAACTTCATTGGCACTTTTGTCGTAGCTCCAGGAGGTTCTTCCGTCAGAATAGATCTCCATACCGCCCATGGTCACATGATACTTATTGCCGCGCATGCTTACCGTACCTTTCTTGGTGGCCAGCACCTTGCCCTGGGCATTCTCGATCTGGTAGGTAAACGAAGCCTGGGGCGATTTGAAGGAGCGGAACTTGGCGCTGACACCGTCTAATATTTTTTTTGCATCCGGGTCAGATTTGGTTTGTGCATTTGCCATCAGACCGAAGCAAACAACCGCAAAGAGAGCATAAATTTTTTTCATTTGTATTCTGACTTTTGATAAAGAATCGGCGCAAAGATAGTCTGGCCGTACGTATGAAAGGGCAAGGAATATACCGTATTCCCGCCTAAAGGGCTTTCTTAACAGTAAGTTTGGGAAAAGAAGCAGCGGCCTTAACGTTGGTTAACATTGAGGGGGAATTGGGGGTATTGGTTCATTGGGAATTAGTTAATTGGTTAATTGGGAATTAGGAAGGAAGAGTCTGTTTATTGAAGTAGAAAGTAGTAAACAGCCCTGCCTAATCCCCACTTAACCAATTAACCAATTAACCAATACCCAATTACTTTTTATTCTGCCCCCACATATCGATAATTTCCATCAGCTCGCTTTCGGTTTTGATGAGCACTTCGCGGGCTTTGCTGCCCAGGTTGGGACCGACCACGCCGGCGGATTCCAGCTGGTCCATCAGGCGCCCGGCCCGGTTGTAGCCGAGCTTCATGCGACGCTGGATGAGCGAAGTGGAACCGACCTGGTTCTGCACGATCAGCAGGGCGGCCTCATCAAAGAGCGGGTCGCGGTCGCCGGAGTCAAAATCCTTATTCTCCATCTCCTTCTCGTCCACGTACTCGGGCAGCATAAAGGCCTGGGGATAGCCGCGCTGGTCGCCGATATACTCGACCACGCTTTCCACCTCGGGGGTATCCACGAAGGCGCACTGCAGGCGCACGATCTCGCCGTTGAAGGAGATCAGCATGTCCCCTTTACCGATCAGCTGCTCGGCGCCGCCGGCATCCAGGATGGTGCGCGAGTCGATCTTGGACGACACCTTGAAGGCGATACGGGCCGGGAAGTTGGCCTTGATGGTACCGGTGATGATATTTACCGACGGGCGTTGGGTGGCAATGATCAGGTGAATGCCCACCGCACGGGCCAGCTGGGCCAGGCGGGCGATCGGCATTTCCACTTCCTTGCCGGCCGTCATGATCAGGTCGGCAAACTCGTCCACCACCAGCACGATAAAGGGCAGGTACTGGTGGCCCTTCTGCGGGTTGAGGCGGCGCTTGGTGAATTTTTCATTGTACTCCTTGATGTTGCGCACGCCGGCTTCCTTCAGCAGGTCGTAGCGGTTGTCCATCTCGATACAAAGAGAATTCAGCGTATTGACCACCTTTTTGGTATCGGTAATGATGGCCTCGTCCTCGCCGGGGAGCTTGGCCAGGAAGTGGTTCTCGATCAGGCGATACAGGCTCAGTTCCACCTTCTTGGGGTCGATCAGCACCAGCTTCAGCTGCGAGGGGTGCTTTTTATAAAGCAGCGACACCAGGATGGCGTTGAGGCCTACGGATTTACCCTGGCCGGTAGCACCCGCCATCAGCAGGTGGGGCATGGACGCCAGGTCCACGATAAAGTTCTCGTTATCGATCTTCTTGCCCACGGCGATCGGCAGGCTGTAGGAGTTGTACTGGAACTTGTCCGACGCCAGCAGGGTTTTCATGCTCACCACCGTTTTTTTGACGTTGGGCACTTCGATACCGATGGTGCCTTTGCCCGGGATGGGGGCGATGATGCGGATGCCCAGGGCGGCGAGGCTCAGGGCGATATCATCTTCGAGGTTTTTAATGCGGGAGATCCGCACGCCGGCGGCCGGCACGATCTCGTAGAGCGTAACGGTGGGCCCCACGGTAGCGAAGATCTTCTGGATGGCGATGTCGTAGTTCTTCAGCGTATTGATGATCTGGTTCTTGTTGGCTTCCAGCTCGGCGGGGTCCTGCACGATCTTTTCGCTGCCGTGCGTTTCCAGCAGGTCCATACCCGGGTATTTATAGTCGCGCAGGTCCAGGGTGGGCTCGTAGGGCGGCAGGTCGGCATAGCCTTTCCCGCTTTCCTCTCCTTCCTCGGCCGGCGGCTCGGGAGCCGTTTTTATTTCCAGCTTCATGCTGCTGACAGGCACTTCCCGCTGCTCGGGGCGCGGCGGTTCCGGGGCCGGCTCTGGCTCCGGCTGGGGCGTGGGTGGCCGTAGCGGCTCCGGCGGGCGCACGGGCTCGGGCTGGCGAGGCCGCAGTGTGGGAATTTCGTCTTCCTCATCGGCATCGAACGGAAACTCCACTACGGAGGACAGCTCGTTGCGGTGCAGGATCTCGTCGGCTATTTCTTTTTCGATGATGGGCTCGTTCAGGGGCAGCTCGTCTTCGGGTTCGTCCTCCTCGAAAGGCCCGGGCGGCGGAACCGTGGGCGGGGGCTGCTGCAGGCGGGGCTCCGGCCGGTGCTGCGTCTCTTCGCGCTGCACGATCTCGAACACGATCTTGTCTTCTTCCTCCGGCAGGTTCAGCACCATAGGCACGTCATTCTTCAGGGCATTCGGCGTTTCGTTCTTCAGCCCGTTCGGCGCCTCGGTTTTCAGCACATTGGTCTTCTGGGGCACGATCGCTTTCACCACGTTTTTCTCGGCGTTTGCCTTCCGTGCCAGGATGCTGTTGACCTCTTCCACGGCCGGCTGGGTCAGGACTTCCTGCTCACTTTCCTCCTCGCCTTCGGCCTCCTGCGGCTTGCGCTCGGGCAGGCTGAAGGCGGGGTTGAACTGCCAGATGATGTAGCTGAACACCAGCACCAGCAGCAGGGCCGCCGTACCGATGGAGCCCAGGAAGTTCACCAGCCAGGTATTGACCATCGCCCCTACCCTGCCGCCGAAGGGAAAGGCGGAAGAAGGGAACAGGAAGGCAAAGGAAACCGATACCAGCAGCAGCCCCAGTGTCACGTAGCGCAGGTTTTTCCAAACCGAAAATACCTTGCGGTTGAACAGCAGGTTGATGCCGGAAACAAAGAAGAAGGAGCAGAACATCAGCGAGGCAATACCAAAGCCCCGGTACATAAAAAAGTGGGATACGTAGGCGCCCAGGCGGCCCAGGAGGTTGGAGGCCTTGGTGTCGTTTTCCATCAGGTAGGAGCTGTCGTTGTTCAGCACCTTGTCCTGGTCTTCCTTCCAGGTAAAAAAGTAGGAGACAAAAGCAATGAACAGGAAGATGCAGATCAGCAGGCAGATAGTGCCGGTGATCTTCAGGGTGCGTTCGTCCCGGGCCAGCTGTTTCCAGTTCAGTTTCACTTCCCGGTCTTTCTTGAGTTGTTTTTCACGATCGGGCTCGCGACCGGGCTTAGGAACGCTTTTTTCCTTCTTCTCGTCTTTCTTTTCCACCTTTTCCTCGGCCTTGGGAGGCACGACCTTTCGGAGCTTGTTAGCCATAAAAACAAAGATAGGAAGTGCGGCCATGATTGTCATCGACAATCCGTCAGGCGGGAAGCCATTAAGTCGGAACGAAGTAGAAAACAGGCAATAGACAAGGGGCCATAAGCAAAAATCCTGGTTGCCTATTGCCCATTGCTTATTGCCTGTTACTTATTGCTTTGCTTTGATCAACGCAACCAGCAGCAGCAGCCAGCCGACGATGAACAGGAGTCCGCCCAGCGGGGTGGTGAGGAAGAACGCCTTGGGCAGCACTTTTTCGGAAGCCTTGGCCGCCGCAATTATATAAATGGAGCCGGAAAATAGGATGATGCCCAGTAAAAAGAAGATGCCGGAATACTGCAGCTGGCCCGCGGGAACCAGGCGGTCGGCCAGCAGGCCCAGGATCAGCAGGGCAAAAGCATGGTACATCTGGTACTGAACGCCGGTCTGGTAGGAAGCTACGGTTTCGGCGGGAACGAGTTTGCGAAGGCCGTGCGCCCCGAAGGCGCCCAGCACCACGCCGAGACCGGCCAGGATGGTGCCGGTAATTAAAAAGGTCTTTGACACGGAATGAGTTTAAGCATGAAAGATTTTATCGATAATTTTTTCCAGCGTGGCTTCCTCTTCGCTGATGATCACGGAAGCCTGCTGGTAGAAGATCTTGCGGTCGGCGAATTTTTTGATGATGTAGCCCCGCAGCTGGTCGTCGGACAGATCGCGCAGCAGCGGCCGGTGTTCCCGTTCCTTCGCCAGCCGGTTGAACAGGCTGTCGATGGAGGAGTTGATCCAGACCGGTATGCCGGACTTTTTCATGTAGTCGATGTTGTTGTAATAACAGGGCGTGCCGCCGCCGGTAGCCATGATAAAGGAGTCGTGGCTTTCGGTGAGGATGTAGAGGATCTCCTTTTCCCGCAGGCGGAAATACTCCTCGCCCTCATCGGCAAAGATGTCGTTGATGCTTTTGCCTTCGCTGGCCACGATCTGCTCGTCCAGGTCGAACAAGGGAAGTTTGAGCTTCTGGCTCAACAGCTTTGCCCAGTGCGTTTTGCCGCACCCCATAAAACCGATAAGATAGATACGCATAATTAAAGTAGTCGTGCCCGGCCGTTCCGCCGGGCGGAAGGCGTCGGGTACAGGCTGCAAGTTATGCGGGCCGCGCATAAAACGACCAGGAAACCCCAAAAAAGGAGTTATTTTTCGCTGCGTGCGCTATTTAAAGGCATTGAATCCCGTGATGTCCATGCCGGTGATCAGCAGGTGGATGTCGTGGGTGCCTTCGTAGGTGATGACACTTTCGAGGTTCATCATGTGGCGCATGATGCTGTATTCGCCGGTGATGCCCATGCCGCCCAGCACTTGGCGGGCGTCGCGGGCGATGGCGGTGGCGATCTCGCAGCCGTTGCGTTTGGCCATGCTCACCTGCTGGGCGGAGGCCCGTCCTTCGTTCATCAGCGTGCCCAGGCGCCAGTTGAGCAGTTGCGCCTTGGTGATCTCGGTGACCATCTCCGCCAGCTTTTTCTGCTGCAGCTGGAAGGCGCCGATCGGCTTGTCGAACTGGATGCGCTCGCGGCTGTAGCGAAGGGCGGTATCGTAGCAGTCCATGGCCGCGCCCACGCTGCCCCAGGCAATGCCGTAGCGGGCCTTGGTCAGGCAGCTCAGGGGACCGCGCATACCTTTGACGCCCGGTAAAATATTTTCTTTCGGCACTTTTACGTTATCGAATACCAACTCGCCCGTGGCGGAGGCCCGCAGGCTCCACTTGCCGTGGGTGGTGGGGGTGGAAAAGCCTTCCATGCCCCGTTCCAGGATCAGCCCGTGCACCTCGCCGCTTTCGTCCTTGGCCCAGACCACGGCTACCTGGGAAAAGGGGGCGTTGCTGATCCACATCTTGCTGCCGTTCAGCAGTACGTGGTCGCCCTGGTCGCGGAAGTTGGTGTGCATGCCGGCGGGGTTGCTGCCGTGGTCGGGTTCGGTCAGGCCGAAGCAGCCCAGCCACTCGCCCGAGGCCAGCTTCGGCAAAAACTTTCGTTTCTGCTCCTCGCTGCCGTAGGCATGGATGGGGAACATCACCAGCGAGCCCTGGACCGAAGCCGTGGAGCGGACGCCGCTGTCGCCGCGTTCGAGTTCCTGCATCATCAGGCCGTAGCTGATGTAGTCGAGGCCGCCGCCGCCGTATTCGGCGGGGATGGTAGGGCCGAAGCAGCCCAGGTCGCCCAGCTGTTTTACGATCTGCTGCGGGAACTCAGCCCGTTGCGCATAGTCTTCGATGATAGGCGAGATCTCCTTTTTGACGTAGTTGCGCACCGTTTCCCGGATGAGCTTTTGTTCCTCGGTCAGCAGGTCATCCACCCCAAAATAATCCGGCGACTGGAAGTTATCGGTAGCCATAAAGAGTAGCGATTTAGGTAGTACAATATACGTCAGGAACAAACTTTTGGAAGGAGGAAAATGAAACCATTACTTGACCATTTACATTTCTTACGCCGGCTGCAAATTAAGGGCGCCGTTCATTCTCGCGGAAGGTTGTCCGGATTACGTCCAGGGCAGTAGCATCCAGGGGAGAAGTACGTTTCAGCACGTTGAGGAAATGCGCCACTTCCTCTTCCGTGGCGGGACAACCGGTATTTTTTCCCGGCTGGCTACCGATGCGGCCATCGGCCAGTAATTTGCCTTTGGCGTCCAGCACTACCCAGTAGGGTATGCCGTCGTCCTCCGTGCCGCCCAGCCTTTTCCGAGTGTCGGCGGCACCGGGATTTTCCAGTTGCTTTTTATCTCCGTGCTCGTCCACCGACAGGTGCCGGATCACGTAATGATCGATGAAGAACTGTCGAACCCGGGGATCGTTCATGGCCGTATCCATTTTATGGCACCAGCCGCACCAGGAGGCATGGAAGATGAGAAAAACCTTTTTGTTTTCTTTGGCCGCCTGCCGGTACGCCTCCTTCAGCACCACAGCCGCCGGGGCTGGCGCCTCCTGGGCCACCGCAGGGCTATCCAGGAACACACCGATTAAGAATATCAGGAAAAACCGAACAGAAAGGAATCGTTTCATACCGAAATTTTTGGGTGACGCCTGTAGGAAAGACGATCCGCCCGCCCAAATATTGCCGTATCCGCAAACAAAAAAAGATGGATTGCCCGAAGCGATCTCCATCCTTTCACCAATTGATAAAAATTTGTCCGGTCACTGCCTACTTCGAGGCAAACATCTGGGTCCAGTAATCACCGGTTCGGGCCACGCCCATTTCCTTGTAGGTGCGGCTCAGAATGTTCTTGCAATGGCCGGGACTTTTCAGCCAGCCTTCCAGCACCTCGCTCTCGGAGGTGTATCCTTCGGCTATGTTCTCCCCAAAGGACTTCCAGTGGTAGCCGGTCCGCTCGATGCGTTCCCCGCCATTGGAGCCGTCGGGGGCCGTATGGGCCAGGTAACTTTTTTTGTACATATCCTTGCTGTGGAGGGTGGCGGCTTCCTCGAGCTGGTCGCTCCACAGCAGCGCCGGGGCCGGCGGATACCAGGTAGGACCGCACTGGCAGCCCTTGCTGCGCACCTGGTTCACCAGTTTCAGCATTAATGTTTTATTGAGGGAGTTGGGTGCCGCCACGGCAGCGGGTTTGCCGGGATCGGCCGGAACGGTAACATTCCCGGCATAAACAGAAAGAATACCTGCAAGTACAAAGGAAAACATGGGAATCATTTTCGGATAGGGATCAGACGCTGCAAATTGGCGAAAATTATATGGTTGTCCGTTAAATAAAAGCTAAGAGCGAAAGGGGGAATGGGGAATTAGGATTTGGTTATCAGGATTATCCCCTACCGGCAGGCAACTACCGGTAAAAAGGTTTCCGGGACTGGATGACTAACCAGGAAACCCTACCCGGAAACCGGCTATTCATTACTGCCTGTTGGCTACAGGTAAAAGCTCATTTCTTCTGCGTAACGTTCGGCGATCTCGCCGGCCCTTTCGGCAAAGTCCTCGCCGTTGGAAGCGTAGATCACGGCACGGCTCACATTCACCAGGAGGCCGCAGTCGCTGATCATGGCTTTTTCAGAAATATCTTTCAGGCTGCCCCCCTGCGCTCCCACACCCGGCACCAGGTAAAAATGTTGCGGCGTGATCTTCCGGATGTTGGTAAACTCATCAGCCTGCGTGGCACCGATAACGTACATCAGGTTGTCGGGCGTTCCCCACTGTGCCGCCGTCCGCAACACTTTCTCGTATAAAAATTCTTCGCCCGTCTTCTGCAATTCAAAATCCTTCGACCCGGGATTGGAGGTCAGTCCGAGCAGGATGGTCCATTTATCGGTGTATTCCAGAAACGGCTTCACGCTGTCGGCGCCCATGTAAGGAGCCACGGTGATGGCATCAAAGTTCAGCGTTTCGAAAAAGGCCTTGGCATACTGGGTGGAGGTGTTGCCGATATCGCCCCGCTTGGCATCGGCGATCTTGAAGTGGGTGGAGGGAATATAATTCACGGTCTTCTCCATAGCCTCCCACCCTTTCAGTCCCAGGGCCTCGTAAAAGGCGGTGTTGATCTTGTAGCTCACGCAGGAATCCAGGGTGGCATCTATGATCTGTCGGTTGAACTCAAAAATGGCATCGGGATGCTCCTGCAGGTGCTTCGGGATCTTGGTCAGATCGGTATCCAGTCCCACACACAGGTAATTCTTTTTCTGATAAATCTGCTCGGTTAATTGCTGACGGGTCATTCTTCTTTGAGTTTACGAGTTTACGAGTTTGCAAGATTACGAGTTAGTTCCTGAGTTCCAAAGTTCCTGAGTTCCTGAGTTATCGTTGACGAGTTCTCGAGTCCAGAAGTTGTTAAGGAGAACTTTGTTTTTATCCATCCAATGAACTCAGGAACTCAGGAACTAAACCTTGCGAACGCCTTCCTCCAGAATACGCCCTAACTCCTCTACTTCATAAAATGTATTGTACAGCGGGACGGGGGCGACACGGATGACGCCGGGTTCGCGCCAGTCGGAAAAAACGCCGGAGGCACCCAGGTGCTCGAAAACGGACCGGGCGCCCTTTTCGATCAGCAGCGACACCTGGCAGCCTTTGGCATCGGCGGGGGTGAGCACCCGGATAGCGGGGGCGCCCAGGCGCCTATTAACCCCCGCAATCACCGACAGCAGGTGGTCGCTGAGCTGCTGCCCCTGTTGGAACAGCGCTTCGGGGCCCGCCTCCATAAAGAGCTCCAGGGAAGCCCGAAGCGGGGCGCACAACAGCGGCGAGGGGGCGCTCAGGTGCCAGCCCTCGGCTCCCGGCTGCGGCCGGAAACCTTTCTGCATCCGGAAGCGCTCATCCCGGCGGTAGCCCCACCAGCCGGCAAACCGGTTCAATTCCTTATCCGAATGGTGGCGCTCGTGGATAAAGGCGCCGGCGATGGCGCCGGGACCGGCATTGAGGTACTTGTAGTGGCACCAGCAGGCAAAGTCCACTCCCCAGTGATGCAGCGCCAAAGGGATGTTGCCGGCGGCATGGGCCAGGTCGAAGCCCACGGGGATGCCCGCTTCGTGCGCCGCCCGGGTAATGCCTTCCAGATCGAATACCTGCCCGGTATAATAACTGACGCCGCCCCAGAACACGAGGGCCAGCTCGTGCCGGTGGCGATGAAGGGCGTCGAGGATATCCTCCTGGCGGATCCACGTTTCCCCTTCCCGGGGCCCGACCTCGATGATCACGTCGGCCGGATCCAGTCCCCGTTGCCGGGTGTGGGTTTCCAGCACATACTGGTCGCTGGGAAAGGCTTTGGCTTCACAGAGTATTTTATTGCGTCTGCCCCGGGGCCGGTAAAAGGAAACCAGCATCAGGTGCAGGTTCACCGACAGGCTATTCATCACCACCACTTCCTGGGGCAGGGCGCCCACGATGCGGGCCAGCGGCGGGGCGAGCAAATCGTGGTATTCCAGCCAGGGCTCCCCGCCCTCGAAATAGGCTTCCACGCCCAAATGGCCCCAGCCCTCCAGCACCTGCTGCAGGCGGGCGGCCGCCCGTTTGGGCTGCAGGCCGAGGGAGTTGCCCAGGAAATAAACCTGCTCCCGCCCGTTTTCGGAAGGAAGGATGAATTCGCTGCGAAAAGAAGCCACACTGCCTCCCGGTATAGGTTGCATGCTGTTACTGTTTTAGGCTTACAGAAAACTGATTGGATTAAATGCTGCCTGTCCTTCCGCCATCTACCCGGATGCTGGTACCGTTGACATAAGCGGCCGCCGGGGAGGCCAGGAAGGCCACCACGGCCGCCACCTCGGTGGCGGTACCAAACCGCCGGGCCGGGATACCGGCCACCATATCGGCGGCGGTCTTTTCTTCGGCCTCGCCCTTTTTGCGGGCCGTCTGCGACAGCAGGCTGGTCAGCCTTTGGGTTTCGGTATAACCCGGGAGCACATTATTTACGGTAATCTGGTACTGCCCCAGCTCGTTGGCCATGGTCTTGGCCCACGAAGCCACCGCCGCCCGGATGGTATTGGACACGCCCAGGTTGGGCAGCGGCACCTTTACCGAAGTGGAAATGATGTTGATGATCCGCCCGAAGCCGGCGGCTTTCATGCCCGGCACCACGGCCTGCACCAGGTGGTGGTTGTTGACCAGGTGCTGCTGGAACGCCTGCAAAAAATCTTCTTCCCGGGCATCGGTGATGGGACCGGACGGCGGACCGCCGGTATTGTTGATCAGGATATGCACGGGCCCCTCCGCCACCAGGGCGGTTATGGCAGCCGAAACCTCGGCGGGCTTGCTGAAATCGGCCACGGCAAAAGCATGTTGTTGTCCAAAGTCCGTGGGCAGGCCGGCCACCGCTTCTTCCAGCGAGGCGGCATTGCGGGCCAGCAATACGCAGGTAGCTCCCAGCAGCGCCAGCTCGTGGGCCACTGCCCGGCCGATGCCCTGGCTGCTCCCGCAGATGACGGCGCGTTTTCCTTTTAGTGAAAGTTCCATTTGAAAAGTTTACGAGTTTACAAGTTTACGAGTTTACGAGTTGCTGGCGCCCGTAAGGAACTCGTAAACTTGTAAACTCGTAAACTACTTATTCAAGCACTTCTTCAATTTCTTCGCTCCGCATATGCGCATTCCGCATGGAGGCGCTGCGGGCAACGAGGCCGGCGAAGTCTTCGAAGGCTTTTTTGGTGATGGCGTCGTCGCTCATCATAATGGGCACGCCGATGTCGCCGCCCTCACGGATGCTCTGTACCAGCGGGATCTGGCCCAGGAAGGGCAGGTCGTATTCTTCGGCCAGGCGCTTGCCGCCCTCTTTACCAAAAATGTAGTATTTGTTTTCGGGCAGTTCGGCGGGGGTGAAGTAGGCCATGTTTTCCACCAGCCCGATGATGGGCACGTTCAGCTGGGCCTGTCCGAACATGGCGATGCCTTTTTTGGCGTCGGCCAGGGCCACGTCCTGCGGGGTGGAGACGACGACTACGCCGGTTACCGGCACGGTCTGCATCAGCGTCAGGTGGATGTCGCCGGTGCCGGGGGGCATGTCGATCACCAGGTAATCCAGCTCGTCCCAGTACACGTCGGTTACGAACTGGCGGATGGCGCTGCTGGCCATGGGGCCGCGCCAAACCACGGCGTTCTTCTCATCCACGAGCAGGCCGATGCTCATTAATTTCAAGCCGTAGCGTTCCAGCGGCACGATCATGCCTTTGCCGTTCACTTCCACCATCATGGGCCGCTCGCCGCGGACGCCGAACATGATGGGAACGCTGGGGCCGTAGATGTCGGCATCCATCAGGCCCACGCGGGCGCCGCCCTGCGACAGGGCCAGGGCCAGGTTGGCGGCCACGGTGCTTTTACCCACGCCGCCCTTGCCGCTGACAACGGCGATGATATTCTTCACCCGCGGCAGCACGGCGCCCTGGTCGTTGCGCAGGGTGGTGGTACTGGAGGTAAAGTTGACGGTAACGTTCGCTTCTTTGTTGATGGTGAGTTTGATGGCGTTGATGCAGGCGTGCTTGATCATATCCTTCATGGGGCAGGCCGGGGTGGTCAGCACCACGGTAAAGGATACATTGTTTCCATTTATGGCTATGTCCCGCACCATGTTCAAGGTAACGATATCCTTTCCTAGGTCGGGCTCCTGTACATTGCTAAGTGCTTTCAGCACATCATCCTGGGTCATGCTTTTCTGTTTGTTAATGAACTGGCAAAGTTAACTGAAACAATTATGCAGCATTCCGGTATTCGGGCGAGTAGCCTATTTTCGTAAAACTGATAAACTTCTAAAGCGAGGATGAGCCGGAGGCAAAGGGAAGAAGGAGACCGGGACTTGCAGGCAAAAAGGCTGCATAAAAAACCAGACTACCGGGCTTATCAGCAAAATGGATTGCTCATGAAAAAAATCTTTATCCTTTTTCTTTTACTGGGAACCCTGATGGCACACAAGGCGCAGGCGCAGTTCGAGGCGGCCCGCGACTCGGTGGTGCAGCTGTACGGGGTGGTGATGACGGCCGACAGCCTGGTGGGCATCCCGGCGGTAAGCGTGACGGTGCGGGGTCAAAACCGCGGTACCCTCACCAACAGCCAGGGGGTGTTTTCCATTGTAGTGCTGAAGGGCGACGTGGTGGAATTCACCCACGTCAGCTACAAGCCCAAGCTGGTGACCATCCCGCGCAGCCTGGAAGGCAACCAGCACAGCGTGGTGCAGCTGATGGTGCAGGACACGGTCTACCTGCCGGCGACCATTATCAAGCCGCGGCCCACGCCGGAACAATTTGCCCGCGACTTCGTAAATGCCAAGGTGAACGACGACGAGATCGAGATCGCCCGCCAGAACAACAGTGAAGCCAAGCGGCGGACGCTGATGGCCTCCCTGCCGGGCGACGGCGGCGAAGCCACCAACCTGCAGTTCCGCAATGCCGCCTCCCGCGCCTCCTACAGCGGCCAGCGCCCCCCGCAGAACATTTTCAACCCTGCCGCCTGGGCCGAGTTTATCGAAGCCTGGAAACGGGGCGATTTTAAGCGAAAGTAGGGCCCCGGGCCCGGTGGCTGAATATATTGAAGCACTCCCTCATTCACTTGAAGGGGTGCTTTTTTATTTTAAAGAGCCAAGGCTGCTGACCAACGAAAAATCGGCAATGATCGCTCTGATCTTATTCACATCCTCCGCAAATACCCGGTCCTCTTCGGCGAAGGACACGTACTGGCGCACATAGTCATGGGCCTGCTCCAGCAGGGCGCTGCTTTTCAAGGGACGGCGGAACTCGATGGCCTGGCAGGCGCAGAGCAGCTCGATGGCCAGGATATACTCGAGGTTGTCGAGCACCTTGCCGAGTTTGCGGCCGCTGATGCTGCCCATGCTCACATGATCCTCCTGGCCCAGGGAGGTGGGAATGCTATCGGCCCCGGCGGGAAAGCAGAGGGTTTTGTTCTCGGTGACCAGGGCGGCGGTGGTGTACTGGGGGATCATAAAGCCGCTGTTGAGCCCTACCTGCCGCATCAGCAGGGTGGGCAGGCCCCACTTCCCTTCCAGCAGCAGGTAGGTGCGGCGGTCGGAAATGTTGCCGATCTCGGCCGCGGCAAAGGTGGCGTAATCGAGCGGCAGGGCCAGCGGCTGGCCGTGGAAGTTGCCGCCGCTGATGGTATCCTGTTCATTAAAGACGATGGGATTATCGGTCACCGCGTTGGCCTCGATCTCGGTCAGCTCGTTCAGGTGCAGCCAGGCGTCGCGGGAGGCGCCGTGTACCTGCGGGATGCAGCGCAGGGAGTACGGGTCCTGTACCCGGCCGCAGTCCACATGGCTCTGCATGATCTGCGAGCCCTGGAGCAATTGCCGCATGCGCCCGGCCACCCACCGGGCGCCCTTGAAGGGACGGAGGCGGTGCAGCCGTTCGTCGAAGGGGGCGCGGGTGCCGGTCAGCGAATCGAGGGTCATGGCCCCAATGATGTCGGCGGCGTCGAGGCAGTTGGCAAACCGCCGCACGCCCTGCAGGGCATAGGCCAGGATGAACTGGGTGCCGTTTACCAGTCCCAGCCCTTCCTTCGGTCCCAGTTGGAGGGGCTCTTTTCCCAGGCGGCGAAGCACTTCCCGGGCGGGCCACCGTTTGCCCCCGTACCACACCTCTCCCAGCCCGATCAGCGGCAGGAACAGGTGGGCCAGCGGCGCCAGGTCGCCCGAAGCGCCGACCGATCCTTTTTCCGGCACCAGGGGGATGACGTCCTGCTCGAGGTGCCAGAGGATGCGTTCGAGGGTTTCCAGCCGCACCCCGGAAAAACCCTGGGCCAGGGCATGGACCTTGGTGACCAGCATCAGGCGGGCGATCTCGGCGGGCACGGGCTCCCCCACCCCTACGCTGTGGCTTTGCAGGATCTTGTGCTGCAGCAGGCGGGTATCTTCTTCGGCGATGCGGGTGTTGGCCAGGGCGCCGAAGCCGGTATTGATGCCATAAACGGTCTGGTCGCGGGCCACGATCCGCTCCACATGCTGCTGGCTGGCGGTGATCTTTTGCGCCGCTTCGGGCGTGATCACGGCCGGAAGCCTTCCCGAAGCTATAGCCAGGGCGCCGTCGACGGTCAGGTGGTCGATGCCGTAGGAAAAGGGTGTGTTCATAAACGTGTACACTGAAATTGAGATAAATGGATGCCATCTGCTGCTGTGTTGGGCACCGTAGGTGCCACCTGTTTATAGAAAAGCGACAAATAAGGAATGCCGCTCCGTAGGAGCGCCCTGTGAAGCAAGGAAATTTCAATACAAGTTTGAAAAATCCTCCCTGCACAGGGCGCTCCTACGGAGGGGACTTACGTGGTCAGAAACCTTCTATAAACAGGTGGCACCTACGGTGCCTGATTTCCTTTCTGGAAAATATTTTTCACTTCCCGTACAGCGTATGTACCCAAATTTAACTCTAAAAGGAAAATTATTTGTTTTTTGAAAGGTTTCCCTATATTTGCGGCCCCGTGATATTTCCGGCTCAGCCGGGAAGGTCATTGGTCCGGTAGCTCAGCTGGATAGAGCAACTGCCTTCTAAGCAGTAGGTCATTGGTTCGAATCCAATCCGGATCACCGAAAAAAAGTAAAACCCGCCTTAAGTTATTGACTTTGGGCGGGTTTTGTTTTTTTAATCTATCTCATTTCCTCTAAAACTGCTAAGTCCGTTAAGCAAAGGGCCCCCGAAGGAACGGTCCCGGTTTCGCCACTGCAGTTTCCAGGCCCAGGGTCAGCAGCCGTAAACACATTTTCATTTTATTAATATTTAAATAACAATAAGGTAAAATGGAAATTTCTTTTTTATCACCACCACTGCGTTTAATTTTTACAATTTTTAATACATAACTTTATAGAGTTACTCCTGCTCAACCCGTTCCCTTCCTTATTACTCATCTAAAACAGCAAACTATGCAAACCCTGCAAAGCAGCACCAACTTTATTATCGATGAGGAAACCATCCGCAAGATCGGCCTGAGGCTCACCGACAAAAAGATCAGCCCGCCCAGTAACCCCAACGCCCGCATTTTCGAATACCCCCACATGGAAAACGTATTCGTGATGGAAAGCGACCTCTACGGCAACAGCATGCCCCCGGACTTTTGCTTTATCGTCTTCTACGGCAAGCACGGGTTCATCGGCACCGAGGTGGACCTGGAAACGCTGAAGAACGCCAGCCCCGAGGATATCCGGCAACTGGTGCAGCGGAATGTGCACGGCTGACCGCCCGTTCAGGGGCCCTGCTCGTTTGCGGCCCCTTTTTTCTCGCTGGCCACCACCGCAGCCGCCACTAAACTCCACAACAGCATCTGGGCCGTCACCAGGCTCCACCCCCCTATTTTCCAGCACTGAACTCCAAAGAAGGTTCCCAGGGCACCACCCAGGAAGTAGGACGTGAGGTAAACCGTATTGATGCGGCTGAGCGAACGGTCGTCCAGCGTGTAGATGCGGGCGACATTGGTGACGTGGGTGGCCTGCACCCCCACATCCAGCAGCACCACCGCCAGCACAAAGGCGGCAAGGTTGGTGGGAAAGAATTTTAATACCAGCACCCCTGCCACCAGCAGGGCCACCGACAACAGCAGCGACCGCCGCGAATCGCCTTTATCCACTTTTTTTCCAAAGACCGGCGCCACCAGCGCCCCTGCAATCGCCACCAGCCCAAACAGCCCGATGATATCGGGACCGTAATGAAAGGGCGGGCCGCCCAGGTGAAAGGTCAGGGTAGTCCAGAACGAGCAAAACACCCCGAAGACCAGCCCGCCCAGCAGGGCCGAGCGCCGCAGCAGCGGGAAACGGCCCACCTGCTGCAGGGTGGAACGAAGCAGGTGACCATAGTGGCCGCCAAACTCGTGGCGTACTACGGGCAGGAACACCTGCAGCAGCGCCGCCAGTGCCGCCACCAGCACGGCCGACAGGCCAAACACGTACCGCCAGCCAATATATTCCGCTACCAGCCCGCTGAACACCCGGGCGCCCAGGATGCCCACCAGCAGGCCTGTATAGATGGTGCCGATGGTCTTGCCCCGGTTCTCCTTGTCCAGCGCCGCCGCCATGGGCAGCACCACCTGCGGGGAAACCGACAGGATGCCGATCAGCAGGCTGCACAACAGCATCGGCCCCAGCGTGGCTACAAAGCAGGTGGCCAGCAGGGCCACGGCCAGCAACAGCAATAACGATAGGATTAGCCGCTTTTTATCGAGTTTATCACCCAGGGGCACGATAAAGAACAGCCCCAGCCCGTAGCCCACCTGGGTGAGCAGCGGGATGTTGCCCACCGCCTCCTCCCCCACGCCCAGCGAAGCGGCCATATCCTTCAGGATGGGCTGGCAATAATAAATATTGGCCACCGCCAGGCCGGCCGTGACCGCCATCAGGGCCACCAGGCCCCGCGACAGCTTTTGTTTTCCGTTCACACTGTTTTCCATGAATGCATCCTGATTGAAGGACCGCAAAGGTAGCGGGACGGGCGCCGCCAGGAACAGGGGCACCCTGCTAAAACTCTTCTTTAAGCCGCGAAATCTGTACCTTGTATGCACCTCACCAAAACCCATTACCCATGCGCAAACTATTGACCCTGCTGGCAGCCACCCTGCTGCTGTTTTCCTGCAAAAAAGACAAGGAGGATGAGAAAGCACAGATCTTCCCCCTGAAAGAAGGAAATCAATGGACCTTCTCCGTTAAAGAGTACGACGAGGACGGCACGCTGACCGACACCTACAACCAGACCCGGGTGATCAAAGGCACCCAGAAAATCAACAACCAAACCTATTTCGTGGTGGTGGACGCCGAATACCCCGACGACCCGATCGGACTGTTCCGCTCCGACGACACCAAAATCTACAGCTACGACCAGGACCTGGAGCAGGAAGTAAATGTTTTCAAATGGCCGGCAACGGAAGGAGAAGTGCTGTTCTCCAAGGACCTGTCCATCATGAAGGCGGAAGTGGTGGCCTCTACGGGCTCCACCACCATCAATACCTACGACAGCCGCAAGGTCACGCTGAACCGGTATTTCATGGGCGAGAAAACCGAGTACATGGAACTGTTTGTCAAACCAACCGTAGGGCCTACCGGCGCCGCCTACTACGAACTGAACCCCTCGGGCAGCGGCTACTATAAAATGTCGGAAGAAATCCTGACCTCCTTTACCCTGAAATAAGGCAGGACGGCTTTTTCCGCAGAAACCGCGGGCGAAACGGCAGAGTTTACCGGGAAGGTGCTACCTTTCCTTCAGCAACCCTAAAAACCTGTAGCTAATGAGAAAAGTGCTTTCCCTTTGCCTGGCCGCCTGCGTGTTGTTTTCCTGTAAGAAAGAAGGCTCCGTAGAGCAGCCTTCCACCGCAAACGGCGGCGCGGTCTATCCCTTAAAAGTGGGCAACCAATGGACCTACACGGTTACGTATTATGATGAAGACGGCAAGGTCGACGCCACCGAAACGGAAACCCATGTGGTCACCGGCACCGAGAAAATCAATAACCAGACCTATTACGTGCTGGTGGATGCCCAGACCAAAGACACGCTCCAGGTCCTGCGCTCGGACGCCAACGGTGTGTATATGTACGATAAGGATTTTGGCCGGGAGTTCACCTTTTTCAAGTCGCCGGCCAAGGAAGGCGAAGTCATTGCCTCGGCAGAAGTAAGCCCCTTCCGGGTGGAATATGTTTCATCGGCCGGCACCACCTCCTACAGCGGTTATGAAAGCAGCAAGGTCACCATCACCACGTTCATGGGCGGCCTGGTGCCTTATTACGGCGAATTATTCATCAAGCCGGGCATCGGCGAAACCGGTGAACGCGCCTATACGCTGAAACTGGCCGGCAACGGGCACTACATGGATTACGACATGGTCCTGAGCTCCTACACCCTTAAATAAGCGGGCACGCCGCCCTTTTCACCCAATAAAACGCCGGGCTGCTGCTGCAGCCCGGCGTTCTTTTTCCGTGCCCCCTTGCGGGGAACATCTTTTAATTAAAATAGTTGCGGTTCAGGAAGTCGCCCAGGGTTTCGCCTTCGGTCCGGCCGGTTTTGAAGGCGGCAAAGAAGCCGTCCAGCTCCGTGAGGATCTGCTCTTCGTTCAGGCTTTCCTTGTACAGGCGGTTGAGGCGCTGACCCAGGCGGTCGCCCCCGATCTGAAGGTTGTATTTGCCCAGGGCCGTTCCCACGAAGCCGATCTCGGCGGCAAAGGGACGGGCGCAGCCATTGGGGCAGCCGGTCATGCGGATAATCACCTCCTCGTCCTGCAGGCCGTGTTTTTCCAGCAGAGGCTCCATTTTAGAGATCAGCGTGGGCAGGTAGCGCTGCGATTCGGCCAGGGCCAGGGCGCAGGTATTGAGGGCCACGCAGGCGATGGCGTTGCCACGCACCACGGAGGCTTTTTGGGTATGCTCGACCAGGCCGTAGCGTTCCAGGATCTCCTGTACAGCATCCTTGTCCTCGGGACGGATATCGGCCAGGGTCAGGTTCTGGTTGCAGGTAAAGCGGAAGGCCGCCTTGCCTGTTTGGGCCACTTCCAGCAGGGCCGACTTCAGGGCGATCTTTTCGTCGTCGAGCACGCGGCCGTTCTCTACGAACAGGGTGTAGTACCACAGTCCCGAAGCGCTTTGCTCCCAGCCGTAGTCGTCCTTGCGCTGGGTGAAGGCGAAGGGCTTTTCCGCTTCCAGGGCGAAGCCGCACCGGCGTTCCAGCTCTTCACGCCACCACTGTACGCCCAGGCGGTCGACGGTGTATTTGAGGCGGGCCAGCTTGCGGTCGGCGCGGTTGCCGTAGTCGCGCTGGATGGTCAGCACTTCGTAAACGGCTTTCAGCACTTTCTCGCGGTCGTTTTCCACGAAGCCCAGGATAGAGGCCAGGCGGGGATAGTGGTCGGGGTTGCCGTGGGTGGCCGACATACCGCCACCGACGGCGATGTTGAAGCCTTTCAGCTGTCCTTCCTCCACGATGGCGATCAGGCCGAGGTCGTTGGTAAACAGGTCCACGTCGTTGTGCGGCGGGATGGCCAGGCCGATCTTGAACTTGCGGGGCATGTAGCGGTCCTGGTACAGGTCGTCGGCTTCCTCCTGCTTGTCGGCCAGCTTGTCGGCGTCCAGCCAGATCTCGTAATAGCCATTGGTCTTGGGCATCAGGCGGTCGCTGATCTCTTTGGCGTAGCCGAACACTTCTGCGTGTACGGGTGACTGTTTGGGGTGCGCCGTGGCGCAGACGTTGCGGTTGATGTCGCCGCAGGTGGCCAGGGTGGTCAGCTGCGCCTCGTTAAAGGCCTGCAGGGTGGGTTTTACCTTAGATTTGAGGATGCCGTGCAGCTGGATGGTCTGGCGGGTAGTGATCTTGATAACGCCGGTGGAGTGTTCGCCGGCGATGTGGTGCAGGGCCACCCACTGTTCGGGGGTCATGTAGCCGCCGGCCAGGCGCAGGCGGATCATGAAGGAATACAGGCGCTCGAGCTTTTTGGCGGCCCGCTCTTCGCGGCGGTCACGGTCGTCCTGCAGGTACATGCCGTGAAAGCGTACCAGGCCGTGGTCGTCTTCGTTGATGTTGCCGGTGATTTCGTTTTCCAGGCTTTCCACCAGGGTGCCTCTCAGGCCGTCGCTGGCCATCTTAATGCGTTCGAATGCAGATAATGCAGGAGTTGTTGTTGACATATATAAGCCTCCCCCGCCTCCCCGCCAGGCGGGGAGAATTGGGGAACATTCTAATTATTTGAAAATAGTTTTATTCTAAGAGCTTAATGAACCGGACCTAATAAACATCCTTCAGGTAGCGGCCGTCTTCTTTCAGCTGGGCCACGTACTGGGCGGCGGCATCGGCGGATTTGTTGCCGTACTGCTGCACAATTTGCAACAGGGTGGCTTCCACGTCCACGCTCATGGGCTCTTTGGCGCCGCAAACGTATACGGAAGCGCCGCTGCTGATCCAGTTGTACAGCTCCTCGCCGTACTGCAGCATTTTGTGCTGTACGTACACTTTCTCTTTCTGGTCGCGGGAGAAAGCCACGTTCAGTTTGGTCAGCACGCCGGTCTGCACCCAGTTCTGCAGCTCGGTCTGGTACAGGAAGTCGGTCACGAAGTGCTGGTCACCGAAGAACAGCCAGTTGCGGCCCGGGGCGCCGGTGGCGTCGCGATGCGCCAGGAAGGAGCGGAAGGGGGCGATGCCGGTGCCGGGACCGATCATGATCACGTCCTTTTCGTCGGCCGGCAGGCGGAACTGGTTGTTTTTATGGATGTAGAAGTCAAAGGTCGTTTCCTCATCCAGGGCCGACAGGTAGTCGGAGCACAGGCCGTGCTTCACCTCGCCGTTCACCTTGAAGGTGTCGCGGGCCACGGTCACGTGCACCTCGCCGCTGTGGGCTTCGGGCGAAGAGGAAATGCTGTACAGCCGGGGAGCGATGGGCTCCAGCAACTCGATCACGTCCTCGAACTGGCCGGCCTCTTTCAGCGGGTAAATTTTCAGCAGGTCCAGCAGGCCGATCTTGGTGGCCGGGATGTCCTGGGCGGTCAGGGCGGCGTACTTGGCCACTACCCGTTCCGGCAGGTACACGATGTTCAGCTTCTTTTTCAGCAGGGTGTACAGGGTCTGCTCTTCGTTCTTATAGTCGATCTTTTTGGCGCCGTCCAGGCCGGTATATTCCAGGATAGCGGCCACCAGGGTGGCAGGGTTTTCCGGAATCACGCCCAGGGCGTCGCCAGGCAGGTAGTCGATGTCGTCGGCGGCGATCTCGATATGGTGGGTCTCTTTTTTCGAGCCGCGGTCGTTGAGGTTCACGTTGGCCAGGATGGTGCCGGCATAGGTTTTCTTGCCGGTGGACTTTTTCACCACGGTGGCGGGGGCAGCGCTGGCGCCGCCGGAGCTGAGCTGCTCCAGCACGCCTTCAAACCAGGCCGTGGCCTCGGCTTCGAAGTCGGTATCGCATTTCACCAGGGTGGCGATGCGCTCGCCGCCCAGCTTTTGCAGCTGGCTGTCCACGTCTTCACCGGCCTTGCAAAACAGCGGGTAGGACGTATCGCCCAGGGCCAGCACGCCGAATTTCAGCTTTTCCAGCTTCAGGGAGCCG
The DNA here is from genome assembly GCF_037132455.1 of Huijunlia imazamoxiresistens. Lineage (NCBI taxonomy): Bacteria > Pseudomonadati > Bacteroidota > Chitinophagia > Chitinophagales > Chitinophagaceae > Huijunlia > Huijunlia imazamoxiresistens. The sequence goes on from NZ_JBBBEI010000010.1 coordinate 207,412, forward strand.
GAATGGATGTGGTCGTAGAACTTCTTGGCGCCGGCCGGGGGTTCACCCTCGCCCTGCGTGCTGATGACGGTGAAGAAGTATTCCTCCTTCGACAGGTCGCTCAGGCGGTATTGTTCCAGGCTTACCAGCTTGGCGTTGATGCCGCTCTTTTTAGCCTTGGCCGCAAAGTCGGTAGCCAGCTTTTTGGCGTTGCCGGTCTCGGTGCCGTAGGTGATGGTAATCTTGTTGACCGCGCTCTTTGCCGGTGTGGCGGGCTGTTGCCCTCCCGGGCCGCCGGCAGAAACCACGCCTGCTACATAGCCGTTCAGCCAGATCAGTTCTTCTTTCGTAAAAGTGGCGACCACCTCTTCTACCAGCTTCATTTTAAGCGATGCTAACATAATGCGTTTTGCTTTTGTGTCGTGAATCGTGAACTCGTAAACTCGTAAACAAGTAAACTCGTAAACTTATATACTACGCAAAGGTGCATCGGGCAGGGGCGGGAAAGAAATTGTATCTAATTATGGGTTATTACTTTAAGTTATACTGGAGGGCAAAGCGCATAAACGATTGGGCCAGCTGTTCGGCGCCGCCCTGCCGTTCAATAAAGTAGAAGAACCGTTCGATGGCGAGGCCTTTGACGTCAAGGATGCGGAAGGAATTGTTGGACAGCTCGGTAAACACGGAGTGGACGGACAGGAAGGCCATGCATTCGGAATTGCGCAGGTAGGTTTTGATGGCTTCTGTAGAGCCCAGCTCCATTTCGATGGTGAGCTGCGAAAAGTTCAGGCCGTGGGGCTTGAGGGCATGGGCGATCACGTCGAGGGTGCCGGAGCCGGCTTCCCGCACCAGCAGCGGCACTTTTTTCAGCTCGGCCAGCGTCAGGTAGGGCTTTTTAGCCCAGGGGTGGGTAGCGGCGCACACCAGCACGATCTCGTCCTTCACATATTCGGAATACCTAATGCCCTTGTTTTTGGAGGCACCTTCGATGATGCCCAGGTCGATGTCATGGTGGAGCAGGGCGTTTTCGATCTGCTCGGTATTGCCGTTCATCAGCCGCACTTCCACGTCGCGGTACTTTTTGTGGAATTCCGCCAGGGCAAAGGGGATAACGTACTGGCTGATGGTGGAGGAGGCGCCCAGGTGGAGCTGGCCTTTCTGGTTGTTGGAAAACGCGCTCATGTCGAACTCGAGGTTGCGGTAGAGGCCCAGGAGCTGGTCGGTGTATTGGAGCAGCACCTGTCCCTGCTTGGTCAGCTCGATCTTGTTGCCCTTCCGGTCGAACAGGGGCACCTTGAAGTATTGCTCCAGTTCCTGGATGTGCTTGGTAACGGCAGGCTGGGTAATGAACAGGTCGGCGGCAGCCTTGGTAAAGCTCAGCCGCTTGGCAACCGTATAAAACACTTTCAGGCGAAAATCGAACATGCCGCAAAGGTACTGGTTGCAGTAAAGACCGGACAGATTTTGAAAACCTGTCCGATTCGGTGACCTACAGCTGCTTCAACATCCAGATGTCGCAGCTGAAATGGCCGGAGTCGCCCATGGGACCCGGCAGGGGCTCAAAGCCCAGTTTGCGGTACAGGCCGACGGCGGTGCTGAATTCCGGGATGCTTTCCAGATACACCTGCGTATAGCCCAGGGCCCTGGCCGCTGCCAGGCACTGCTCCAGCAATTGGCGGCCGGTGCCCTTTCCACGGGCGGGGGCAGCCAGGTAAAATTTTACAAACTCGCAGCAGCCTTCGGGTAGGCCGGCGGTCGGGTAAATGCCCCCGCAGCCGGCGGGCTCCCCTCTCACCTCCACCACCTTCAGCTCCGAACCCGGGGCCTGGAACAGGGTATACAGGTCGTCGGTGGAGGCATCGGAATAAACCGTGCCCTGCCTGGGGGCGCCGAATTCCTCGATGACGCCGCGGATGATGGCCGCCAGCGGGGCGTTGTCTTCTTTTTTGATGCTGCGTATCGTCACTTCACTCATGTTCGCTGCTTTCATTTTCTTTTATCAGGGTTCCAGGTCCAGGCGCATGACCTTCATGTTGCGGTATTCGTCCTTAAAACCTTCAAAGGGAAGGGTTTCGGTGGCGATGGTGCGGAAGCCCATTTTTTCGTAAAACCGTACCGAGGGACTGCTGTCCATGGATTTGAGCCAGAGGGTTTCCGCCTTTCCGTTCCGGGCCAGCTGCACCACTTCCTTCATGGCGTGCCCGCCGATCCCCTTGTTGGTGGCGGCTTTCAGCAGGTAGATCCGTTCCAGCTCCCATGCCTTTTCGGTGGGGCTGCCGTCAACGGATTTGCCCGTATTGGTTTTCACGAAGCCGATGGGGGTGCCCTGGCTGCAGACAAAATAGAAGGCGGAGCACGGCTGCTCCAGCTGCCGTTCGAGGCTGGGCCGGGCAAAGCTTTTTTCCATGTACCAGAGGGCGTAGCGCTCCTCCGTCCACAAGTACATATAGTGCTCCCGGTACGACTGCAGGGCCAGCTGCATCAGTTGGGAAATATCGTCGCGACCACATTGCCTTAATTCCACCACCGCATAATTATTTTAAAAGCGCCCGGGGCGCCGTTCGGAAAAGGACGCAAATTACCCGTTTTCCACTTTTTATTTTTTGCAGCCGGCAAACTTTAACGGCTTTGCCGGGAGGGCGTTCCGCTGCTGTACCGGAGCAGGAAGGGACGTACGGCATCGTAAAGTTCCTTATTGTGCTCCAGGTAGAGGGCATGGCCGCCCGGGATATAGGTTACCTGCCGGTGCGGGAACAGCATCAGTCGGGGATGGTCCGGGCCGATGGCATAGTCGCGGGTGCCGCTGATGATCAGCACGGGAATATTGATGCTTTCGGTCTGGAGGCTATGGCTTTGGAGGTATTCGGGAAAACGCCAGACGTTTTGCCCCATCTCAAAATTCCGGGGACCGCTGTTCATGACGGCATCATCCAGCTCCTGGCTTTCGCGGCGGTCGAACTGGAGAGCGTAGCGCTTGCCCTTGTCGTTCAGGTGCCAGAAGGCGTTGCCGAAGCGGTCGGTCAGCGGCACCGAGTCGTTCAGCAAGTAGGCTACTTCAGCTGGTTTCAGTTCGGGCAGCAGCTCGATGGTCTTGCGGATGACGCTGGCGGCCGAGGCGGGCAGGCTGACGGTGCAGTTGAGGTACACCATAGCCCGGATAGCCTCCGGGTGGCGGGCAGCGTATTCGGTGGCAAGCAGCCCGCCAAAGGAATGGGGCATCAGGATCCATTGCCCTATACCGAGGGCCTGGCGTACCTCTTCGAAGTCGCGTACCAGGCGGGCCGGCGAGTAGTCCTTGTTGCGGGTAGTGTCGCTGCGGCCGCAGCCGCGCTGGTCGAGGTAGATCAGCTGCACGTCCTTTTCAAACACCCTTCCGCCCTCTTTTTCGAAATACGTGGAGTTGGAGCCGGGCCCTCCGTGAAGAAACAGCACCGGCACTCCCTTGCCGGAACGCTTGACAAACAGCCGGACGGAATCGGAAGTGGTGACAAAGAGGGAATCGGCCTGGGCATGGGCAACGGCCGACAGGGCATACAGCAGCAACAGCAAAAAATATTTTTTCATAACAGGCAAACGGATAGCGTCCTTTAAGGTAGGCTATAAAAATAGAATAAACGGCAGTTTCCCGCACCGCCGCTTATCCAGGCCCATGGCCGCGTATCCCTTTGACCGGGAATTATAAGAGAAAACGAAAACCGATACCCAGGGTGCTCAGGCTGCGGCCATTGGTCAGGCTTGAAGTGAAGGTTGCATGGCTGCGTTCCAGTTGTATAACGCTGCCCGCCTTCGCTGCTCCTTTCGTTTTGAAATAATCCAGTGACACCAAGCCTGGCAGGCTGAGTTCCACCTGCAGCCACCGGTTCAACGTGTAGGCCAGGCCAGGTTCCAGGGAGAGGGAAGCGCCCCAGGTTTTTTCTTTTTGATCGTCCTGTGTGCCCCAACTGGAAAGTTTTCTAAAATACCCTTCCCCCGCTGCCTGGGTAAAAAAGGAAAAGTTCCGGCCCAAATCTTTATACGGCCGGAAAAATACACCGGTGCTGTAGCCGCGCATTTTGGTACCGGAGGTATCCTCGGTGTTCCGGCCCGGGTAGCCGTTGGTAATCCCATTGCGGCCCAGTAAAATCCCGGCAACTACATTTGGCCGGATCGCCTTGCCCACGGACAGGTCAATTTCGCTGCCTTTGCTGTTGATGCTTGGCGTGCCATTCGTGGACGTTCTCTGACTGCCGAAGGAAAGATTTGCGCCCAGCAGGATACGGCCTTTATCAACCTGGGCATACAGCAGCGAGGAACTGAAAAGGAGCAGGAAAAGGGGAAGAATTCTTTTCATAATCAAGGTGTTTTGGATGAGGAATCCATAAAGTAAACTCCAAACCCTGTTAACAAATACCAAAAACAACACCCCTGCAGGCGCTATTTTCGTGGTAGCAGGAAATACCCTTACGAACAAAAAATGCCCGGAAGCGGGAGCTTCCAGGCTGTAAAAAATACAAGTGTACGAGCTGGTGAGCGGGCGGCACTACCGGGCCCGCTACCAGGAGCAAGAACAGGATCCCCATTTTGAGTTCGGCGTGCAGGAAAGGAATTAACCTAGGGTACCGTTTTTACCTTTCAGCTGATTTTTTTTATACTGCGAGGGGCTCTGGCCCATATGCTGCTTGAAGATGCGGGTAAAATGGCTCTGGTCCGAAAAGCCCGTCAGGTAGGCGATCTCGGTGAGGGAGTACTGCGGCGACTGCAACAGCTCCAGGGCCTTTTCGATCCGCTGCTTGCGGATATATTCTCCAAAACTCAGGTTGTCGAAATAGCGCGAGAATTCCCGCGACAGGTAGGCGGGATGGATGTCCAGGTCTTTGGAGATCTCTTTCAGCGTCAGGCTGGTATCGATCTGGTCCTGGATCATGTCCTTTAGTTCCTGCACCCAGGCGGGGGTTTTGGCGGTGGGTTTTTCGCTGAGGTATTTATGGAAGACCTCCAGCAACAATTGCTCGGTGGGATGCTCCGTATGCCGCACCTGCTGGAGGTGTTTGGCCCAGCTGTACAAGGCATCGTACAGCACCATCCCCCTTTCCAGCAGCTCCGCGTCATCCTTGATGTTGTAGCCCAGGCCCGCCGAGATGGCCCAGAGGCCGGAGGCCTGGGGGGCCAGGTCGTGGCGGTCGGTATCGGCGCCCCTTACGACCAGGGCCAGCGTCCGCAGGGCGGGATCGGTCAGGCGGTATTTTTCCAAAAAATAGTCGAAGGTGCAGCGGTCCTCATAGTGGGTGAACTCCACGCCGGGCACGTCAAAGGGAATAGCGCCTGTTTCTTCGGCCCTGCGGAGCACGTCGGCAAAGGGAACATACATAATCTCCGCCTCCGGGTCGATAAACCGCCGGATAAGCCAGGGGCAGGCCAGCCGGTCGATCTTGGGCCGCTCGCGGGTAATCCATTTCATGCGTGCAAGATACTTCCTCCGCAACAACAACGTCTCTATGTTTTACCACTCCTCCCCTATGAACTTAGTGTCAGGACACATCTTTTGCTGAGGAGGGAAGGCTTCCCTAAAGCCGGAGAAGCCCGCAGGGCTTCACTGTGAATAGCCCCGGGTGAAACCCGGGGTCAGCAGTAGTTCATTACCTCAACCCTGAATTGGGTTGCATGTGTCCTGTTCGATTTATAGAAGGTTTCACCCCGAAAAGTCCTTCGAAATTCCTTCCATATCCCGGACTGTTTGTATGTTGAAGGTCCCACAATCAACCCCGTTGGGGTTGAGGTAATGAACTACTGCTGACCCCGGGTTTCACCCGGGGCTATTCACAGTGAAGCCCTGCGGGCTTCTATTTACCGCCCGCAGCAAGAAAAAAGTTCTGACGTTGGCCCTTAGGAACTTACAGGACCTCCGGCAGCAGGGCGGCCAGGCGCTCCAGCGACCGGCGCCAGGAGGCTTCAGCCTTTGTTTGCCCCACCAGCCGGAACAGGAACTGCCGCAGGGCGTTTTTGGGATGGTATACTTCCACGGTCAGCTTGGACCGGGCGGGGCCACCCTGTTCCAAGGTAAAGCAGAGCACGTTTTGATTGCGGTCGTCCGTTTCGCAGAAGGCGATCCGGTCGGGCTGGTAGGCGTAGCTGCTGGAATAATACCCCACTTCCCCGTCGGCCAGGATATAGCGGCAGCGCATGCCCACCCGTGGCAGCAGGTGCTCCACCTCCTCCACCCGCTGCACCCCTTCCACCCAGCGGTGGCGGTAGCGGAAGTCGCCCGTGGCATGGAACAGGGTGATCAGGTCCGTATCGTACTCGCGGCTCAGCGTCAGCACTTTTGCTTTTTGGTCCAGGTCGGTCTGGGGCAGCGGCTCGGGCGGAAGCTCGTCTTTGAGCGGGCCCAGCTGGGTGTACCGGAAGGGGATCTCGCCGCTTTCGGTTTGCCTACTGCTGCTGTTCCACTGCATCCAGCGGGCGAAGGCCGGGGGCGGGTCGTGCAGCAGGCTGTCGGTGACCAGCCAGTATTCGTGCTGCTCGATATCGTTTTTGAGGAGCTGGTGGGCGACGATCACGTCCTTGCCGATCAGCTTATGGAACTGCCGGACGCTGTAGCCGGTGAACTCGCCGTAATGGCAAATAACCTTCAGGGTCAGGTCGACGGCGGCCCTGCAGGCGGCGCACTGACAGTATTTGCGGCGCTCATAGGCCACGAGGCTGCGGTGAAAGGCGATAAACATTTTCTCCACCTGCCGGTATAGTTCCTGCAGGGAGGGTTCGGCGCCGAAGCGGTAAAACAGGATGGCGTCCCCTTCCACCTCCGACACTTCCAGGCCCAGGTCGTTGGCATTCATCAGCACCTCCAGCAACTCCTGGATGACGAGGCGGCTGTGCTCGATCTCCGCTTCGGTCACAAACCGGGTAAAGCCACTGATATCGGGAATGAATAACAGCCCTCGGTTTTCCATTTTTCCTTTAAAGGTACCACCCCGGTGAGGAATTGGTTAATTGGTTAATTGGGAGGGGCCACCTGGAGTGGGCATTAACAAGACCTGACAGAATGCTCCATGTCCAATTCCCAATTAACCAATTAACCAATTCCTACTTCAGCGTATACCGGAAACCCGCATACACCTGGCGGCCGGCAACGGGCCCCCAGACCAGCGAGGCGTCGAAATAGGGACCGAAGGGATCGCCGGCCGCGATGATGGAGTTCTTTTGCAGGTAATTGGTCAGGTTCTCCCCGCCGATGTAGGCGTCAAACCGCTTTTGCTTGCCCAGGGTTTTGCTCACCTGCGCATTCATCAGCACATAGGAAGGAGACTGGGACACCATGCGATAAGCTTCGGGATTGGCGGCCGTGGATGGGATCCGCTTGGGGCCGATGTAGTTTATAGTATAGTCGAACTTCCAGCCCTTCAGGTCGTAGGCCAGGTTGGCAAAGGCCCGGTTGCGGGCGGTCAGCGCCTTCTGCAGCAGCTCGCCGCTGTAGGTGGTCTTCACGTCAAACAGGCGGTAGGCCAGCCGCACGTCGAAGTGCTCCAGGGGCGTGGCGTTCAGCTCGGCCTGGAAGCTGTTGGAATACGACTTTCCCTCCAGGTTGTAGAATTTCACCTGGCGGGGGTCTTCGAGGTCCACCACCACCTGGTCGGAAAAATCGTTGCGGTAATAATCCAGGACGAGAGTCGCATTGCGGCCCAGCAGCTTGAAGCGCTGATCGATACTAATGCCTTTATTCCAAGACACTTCGGGATTCAGGCCATAAGCCTTATCCATGCCCGAAGGCAGGATATTTACCCGGCGGGCGCTCACCAGCACGCCGCTGTTCTCGGCAAAGATGTTGGCGGTCCGCTGACCCCGGCCCATGCCCACCCGCAGGGTGGTGTTTTCCAGGAACTGGTAGCGCAGGTTCAGCCGCGGGGTGGCGAAAAAGCCAAACAGGCTGTTGTGGTCGCCGCGCAGGCCGGCCACCAGGGTCAGCTTTTGAACGGGACTATAGGTGTATTCGAAAAAGGCGCCCGGCACCACTTCGGTACGGCGGTAGTCCGTAGCGCTCAGCGCCTCGTTGTAGCGGTCGTACACGAAGCTCAGGCCGGTCTTGAACTTGTGGGCGTCGGTGCCGATGATCGATTGGTAAATCAGGTTGGAATAAAAGTTCTGCTGTTGGGCATTATAGACCGTTTGGCCGAAATAGGATTCCTGGTTGTGATCGAAGGCCGAGAGCTGCAGGCCGATGCTTTTGTATTTTTTCCGGGGGAACACGTAGCCGATCTTTCCAAAACCCTCGTACCGGCGGGTGTCGAAGCCCAGGCCGTAGTGGTGGTCCGACAGCCGGTGCTGATCCGGATTGAAGTCCATCATGCCGCCCACCTTGTTATCGAGCAGCACTTTGAAGCCGAACTGCGAGGTCAGGCCGTTGGTGCCGGCATACTGCCAGCGGTTGCTGCCGCTGAACAGGTTGCCCGTGGGCAGGTCCAGAAAACCGTCGTTGTTGAAGTCGGGCTTCATTTTCAGGTACGCATCGTGCAGCAAAAAGGTAGTGGCCCATTTGGCACCCAGGTGGTGGGTGGAGACCAGGTTCAGGTCGGCCTTGCCCATGCTGTTGGCATAACCGTTCACGTGCAGTTGTTCGGCGGTGGCGGGCTTTTTCAGCTCCACGTTGATCTGGCCGGCAATGCTTTCATAACCGTTCACCACCGAGCCGACCCCCTTGGTCAGCTGGATGGATTCCACCCAAGGGCCGGCAATGGAGTTGAGGCCCTGGGCGGTGGCGAGGCCCCGGGGGCCGGGCAGGTTTTCCACCGTCAGCTGGGTATAAATGCCCGAAAGGCCCAGCAACTGGATCTGCTTCGAGCCGGTAACGGCATCGCTGTACGAGACATCCACCGAAGGGTTGGTCTCAAAACTTTCGCTGAGGTTGCAGCAGGCCGCCTTAAACAGCTCCTTCTGGCTCATGACGGCGGTATGGAAGGGACTGTAGGCGTTCAGGTAGGCGGTGGCCTGTTTGCTCAGCACCTTTACCTCCTGCAGCACCTTTCCCGAGGCCAGGATCACCTTCAGCTCGTGGCGGTCGGCCACCTCCACCGTATCCGGGCGGAAGCCGGCAAAGCTGATGACCAGCCGTCCATCGCCGCCTTCGTGTGCTATCTGGAAAACGCCATCCTTGTCGGAGGAAGTACCCTTACCGGAGCCCAGCCAAACCACGCTGGCGCCCTCCAGCGGGCGAAAGGTTCCCTTGTTGTTTTCTTCCAGCACCACCCCTTTAATGTGGTAGGCGGGCGTGCCGGCGGCCGCCGGCGCCGGGGCCTGTTCAGGAGTATGGTCATGGGCGGGAGCTGCTTCCGTTTCGCGGTACTGGCAGCAGCCGGGAAGATTTTTATAGGTAGCGTCTTTGGCTTTTTCAAGCTCGGTATCGTGGCCGGCAGCCGCAACGCGGGCATGCACTTTGGCCAGGGAGGCCACCGAAGGCTGGAACAGCAGGGACAGCATCCGGGTGTCCGCGTCCCAGGAGGCGCTTTTCACGCCTTTGATTTTGGCCGCTTTTTCAATGCGGTCCTTACACATTTCGCAGTTACCAAATACTTTAAAGGAGACGGTGCTGTCGTTGACAGCGGGTTGCTGGGCCTTCACGGTGGCCAGGAAAAGGGAAACCACCAGCGCCAGGCACAGGCTAAGAATATGTTTCATGTAAATTGTAATTGATTGTTACCGAAGAAAAATGTACAGGCGTACACAGGAGCATAGAACGCTCCGCTCCTTTCACCTTGATGAAAGGAAGAAACGGTAACAATCAAATGCGGTAAACGCAGTTCAGGATGAACAGCGGATAAGGGGGCAGCGGCGGCGGCGCAAAGGTGGTGGGCACCAGGTGCTTGCCTTCGCTGGGACGGGTCAGGGCGAAGCCCGGATAGGAAGGTTTTTCAGCGGCGAAGGTTTTGGCTTCGAAGGCGGCCATATGGGCCACCTTCTGGTCGGCTTTCACCTTCAGGTCCAGCTGCTGGTCGTCGCAGCAGTTCTTCATGGGTTTGGCATGCTTGCCGCACTTTTTCTCCTTGGGCGCCGCGAACTCAATCTTGTCGAGCTTGCCGCAGCAATAGTGCAGGTGCACGGTGGCCCCGGTAGAGGACAGCCCATACACCATCAGGAGCAATATGACCAAAAACCTTTTCATGAATTCGCCACAAATATAATCGGGATTAGTTGTAAAAGAAATGATAAACCTCACCCCCGTCCCCTCTCCATGTGGAGAGGGAACGGGGGTGAGGCTCGGGGGGGAGGCTAATACCCCTGGTTCTGGTAGGCCTTCATATCCTCGGCCGTCATGGCTTTGCCGTTGACGGTTTGCGACAGCATCTGCAGCAGGGGGATCGGCCGCAGCTTGTGGAAGGGCGCGAACGCCGGGCTGATGTCGGCATTGAACTGCTTCGTCCGCTCGTACAGAGTTTCCGTACGCACCAGGTCTTCCCAGCGGTACAGTTCTCCGCACAGCTCCCGGGTCCGCTCGTTCAGGATAAAGTGAATGAAGCGGCTTTCGGTGGTGGAGGCGCTGGCCGGGTACAGCTCGCTGGCCGCACCGGTGGTGAACAGGGCCGCGGTGGCCTGGTTGGCCACTTCGGTATTGTCCAGGTTATTGGGACCGCCCAGGTATTTCCAGATCTGCGGGCTGCGGGCCTCCCCTGCTTTGTAAGCGGCCCGGGTACGCAGCATGTTGACATAGGTCAGCGCATTGGTATAATCACCCTTGCGGCCATAGGCCTCGGCCAGCATCAGGTAGGTTTCCGCCAGGCGGGCCAGCGTGCCGTTACGGATGCCGCGGGCCTCGTTGTTGGTAGTGGTCAGGCGGATGGGGTCGGCAAACTTCCACAGGGCCAGGTACTTGTTGGGCGAGAAATCGGTGGTGACGGCGCCGCCGGCGGTAGCCTGCTTGTTCCGGGCAAAGACCGCGTAATACCGCATTTTGGTGATGTCGGAGGTCAGCAGGGGCCGGTTGGCGGGGTTCACGATAAAGAGGGCCGCGGTATCGCCGAGCATTACCCGCGGCTTGCCCACCAGGCTAGGGTTGGGCGCATCGGCCGCGGTGAACTTCGGAAAGGTTTCATTGGCCGTTACCGCCACGTTGCGGTAATACACCGTCTGGAACGATTTGAAAAAGCGCGAATCATTGATCTTGTCAAAGATGTCCAGGGTATAATCGGTCGGACGCAGCCGGCGGAAGGGCCTGCCGTTATAGAAATCCCGCGTCATGCCCGGGATACCGGCATCGTACTGCGAGGGATAATACAGGTGCGTGGTGTTGTTCAGGCCTGCCAGCGCCAGGTTGGAGCTGAACTGGGCGGCAAAGACGATCTCGTTGCTGGCATTGTTGGCGTCGATGCGGGCCTTGCTGCCGGTGGGCGGCGTGCCGTTCTCGCCCAGGGGCGCGATCTTGCCATCGGGATAGGCCGCATTGAACAGGTTGCCGTAATCCCCTTCCAGGGCATGGCCGCTGTTCTTAATGACCGAATCGGCAAAGACGATGACGCTGTCCATGTCGGTGGCCTTCTTGCCCCGCTGGTCCGCAACGGCACTGCCGCGGGTCAGGTAGGCCTTTGCCAGGAAATGGTAAGCCATGGCCCGGGAAGCCCGGCCCAGGTTGCCGCCGCTCTGGCGCCAGGGAAGCAGGGGACCCGCGCTTTTAAAATCGGAGATGATCAGGTCGTACACCTGGGCCACGGAAGCGCGGGGAAATTCGTACCGCGGCTCGGTGGGCACGGTGGTCACCAGCGGCACGCCGCCGAACTGCTGCACCAGCTGGAAATAATAGAACGCCCGCAGGGCCTTCAGCTCCGCGATGCGCAGGTCTTTCTGTGCCTGCGTAGCCAGCAGCTTGGAGTTGGGATTATCATAAGCCGGGATCAGCTCGAGGCCCTGGTTGCACCGGCGGATGCCCGCGTAATTGTTTGTCCACAGCTCGTTGACAAAGGCGTCGTTCGAGTTGAGGTTGGCGTCGTAGTCGTTGTAGCGGACGTTGTTGAACTGGTCGCCTTCGCGGAATTCGTCCGTACCGAAATTATAGAGCGCATACGCCTGCTCGCCCATAAACTTCCATTGCAGGGGCGCATAGGCCGATTTGACCAGGTCTTCCAGGCCGGCATCGGTTTGATAATATTCCTCGGTCAGCGTGGTCACCGGCTTTTCTTCGATAAACTTTTTACAGGAGGCAACGGAAAGGGAGAGCGAACAAGCGGCTACCCCCGTCCAGATCATATTTTGAATAGACAACTTCATGTGCAGCAATTTTTTTTGAGAAAAACAAAATCAAGATTATAAGTCCAGCTTTACACCCAGCACATAGCTCTTGTAGCTGTAGGAGGTCGGGCCGGTCTGGCTGGTGGTGGAACCGGGGAACTCGCGGTACGGCACCGTTTCGGGATCGTAGTCCGACTGGCGGTGGAACAGCAGGGGGTTCACGGCGCTGATGTAAATACCCATGGTGTTCAGGTGCGCCCGTTGCGTGAGGCTTTTGGGCACGCGGTACGTGAGGGTGATGTTGCGCACCTTGGCATAGGTGGCCTTGGTGTAGGTGAGCGCTTCCCAGCCGAAGGGGATGTCGCTGGTTTGCGTGGGCTGCTGGTAGTCGTTGCTCGGATTGGTAGGGGTCCAGTAATTGACCTTGCTGGACTGGTAGCGGCCCACCAGGCCCGGGCGGGGCAGGCGGTACAGCCCGCCTACGCGGAAGTACACCAGGAAGTTCAGCTCGAAATTCTTGTAGCCGATGGTGTTGCCCACGCTGAGGGTATAGTCGGGGGTGTGGGCGCCCAGCACTACCCTGTCCGCGGGGCTCATGGTGGTATCGCCATTGGTATCGGCCACCCGGATGCGGCCCGGCTGGTAGTTGACATTGCCCTTGTTGCCGGACTTTAACCAGTAGTAGCCTGCCAGGGCGCCTTTGCCGGCGGTGTCGCTGTACTGGAAGATGCCTTCGTCCTTGTAGCCCCAGTATACCTGCAGGGGCTCGCCCAGGATCCAGAGGTTGGCGTAGTCGCTGTTGCCGGTGCCGTTGATGTCCACGATCTTTTCCTTGTTGCGGGTAAAGACCAGGTCGGTGGACCAGCGGAAATCCTCGCGGCTGATATTCTGGGTGTTCAGGGACACCTCGATGCCCTTGTTCTGCACCTTGCCCAGGTTGAAATAGAGGTAGCCTACGCCGTTGGCCGTGGGGATGGACTTGCGCTGCAGCTGGTCCGTCGTGTTGGACTTATATACATCCACCGAGCCGGAGATCCTGCCCTTGAACAGGCCGAATTCGAGTCCTGCGTTGGTGGTGGTGGTTTTCTCCCAGGTCAGGTCGGGCGTTTTGAAGGTGGTGAGGGCCGTGCCGATGGCGGCAGCGCCGTTGCCCCAGTTGTAGTTGGTAAAGCCCAAAGGTCCGCCGGTCTGGTAGGGCGCGATGGAGGCGTTCCCTACGCGGCCGATGCCCATGCGCAGGCGGGCCATGTTGAAGATCCGCTGGTTGCCGAAGAAGCCTTCCTTGTCGATCTGCCAGGCTACGGAGCCGGCAGGGAACCAGGCGCCCTGGTTGCCTTTCGACAGGACCGAGGAGTTATCGTAGCGGTTGCTTACCGTCAGCAGGTATTTGTTCTTAAAACCGTACTCCACGCGGCCCATGTACGACATGTACTGCGCAGCCTGGTAGGTGCCGGTGCCCGTCACCACCGCATCGGTGTTGCGCTGCAGGGAGTACCATTTCTGCGATTCGAAGATGAGGTTGTTGGCCGAAACCGTCAGGGTATCCGCCCGGTTCAGGCTTTGCAGCTCCTGCAGCAGGGTAACGTTCAGGAAGTGGTCGGAGCCGAAGCTGGTATTGTAGGTCAGGATGTTGTCGTACACCCAGGAGGTGGCTTTGGCCACGGTTTGCGAAGCATTGGCCGGGCTGCCCAGGCGAATGGACGACTCGGCGCCGTTGAAGGTGCCGCGGGTGGAATTGCGGATGTCCAGGCCGAACATGGTGCGGTACTTCAGTCCCTTGAACAGGCTGATCTCGCCGGACAGGTTGCCGAATACGCGGTTGGCCAGCGTATTGTCCAGAACGGTATTGCGGTCGTTCACCGCGTTGATGATCTGGGCGTCGGCGTTGGGGAACAGGATATAGTTGCCGGCGGCATCATACGGCTCCACGAAGGGGATCATGCCCAGGGAGTTGCCGTAAGAGGAGGTGCTGGTGTTGGTAATGCTGTGGATAAAGTTGACGGTAGCACCGAAGGTCAGGACCTTGTTGGGCCGGAATTCCGCCGAGGTGCCGGTGGTATAGCGGGTATAGTCCTGTCCGTATTCGATGCCCTTTTGCTTGAAGTAACCGGCGTTGAAGGCGGTTTTGAATTTTTCGGCGCCGGCGGTCACGGAGATGCTGTGGCTGGTGGTGGCGCCGCGGCGCAGGCCTACGTTGTTCGCCCAGTCATAGGATTTGATTTTCGAGGGGTCGTACAGGTCGATGCTGTCCAGTTGCGAGGTCACGCCCAGGTTTTGCAGCAGGGCCCTTTCCTCCGCCGTCGTTGCCCGTTTCTGGGCGATGTAGATGTTATTGGTGGGGTCATACACCCTCCAGGTGTAGGCATCCTTGATGGCATTCCATTGGGCGGTGCTGCCGAAGCGTTCTTTAAACAGGCCCAGGTCGGCCAGGGCCGAAGGGAAATAATAGAGCGGGTTGGCGGCGGTGGCTACGCCCCGGGTGCGGGTATAGCTTTTGTCGGCAAAGAAGGCCTGCCGCCAGGCATCGGCCAGCTCCTGTCCATTAAATACGGGCGCCGGGCGCAGGAGCTCCTCCACGGACTGGAAGCCCTGGTAGTTCACCCCGATTTTGCCGGCCCTGCCTTTGCGCGTGGTGATCTGGATGACGCCGTTGGCGCCGCGTACACCGTAGATGGCGGTGGCGGAGGCATCCTTCAGCACGTCCACCGACTCGATGTCGGCCGGGTTCATGTCGTCGATGGTATAGCTTACCGGGAAGCCGTCCACCACGTAGAGCGGCTCGTTGCTGGCGCTGAGCGAACGGTTGCCCCGCACGCGGATGGAGGAGCCCGTACCCGGGCGGAAGCCGGTGGGGGTCACATCCACGCCGGCGATCCGTCCCTGCAGGGCCTGGGTCAGGTTGGCGGTGGGCACCGAGCGCATTTTTTCGCCCGAGATGGACGCCACCGCGCCGGTAACGTCGCTTTTCTTGCGGGTGCCGTAACCTACCACTACCACCGTTTGCATGGAAGCATCCGAAGCGGCCAGGGTAACGTCTATTTGCGAACGGTTTTCGACATTCACTTTTTTACTGATAAAGCCGACGGAGGAGAACTGCAGGACCGACGTGGCCGAGGGCACGCGGATCTGGTAGGAGCCGTCGGCACCGGTGCGGGTGGCGGTGGCCGCGCCTTCTATCTGGACGGTGACACCATCCAGCGGTTTGTTACTTTCATCGGTGACTTTTCCCGATACGTTTACCTGTGCAAAGGCAAACCCGGAGAACAGCAGTAATAGGCAGAGCATACCTATGCCGTGCACATGAGCAAGTGTTGTTTTTATCATATGTCAAGTTGATTGGAGAATCCTGCTTATATAGAGAACCTATACGTAATCGTTAGCGCTTGGTCGGGCAGTTAGGGGAATGAAAAATACGACAAAAATGAATTTGCGCAGCAATTTGGTTATGATTTCTTTAACACTTTTTCCTCTGCTTAGGCTTCCACAGAAATCAGGAATAATAGAAACGGGAAACGGCAATGATAAAGCTGGTGACAACCCGTGAAGCTGTCATGCCGAACGCAGTGAGGCATCCCCCCGGGACACGAAAAGCCTTTTTCAGATACAGGAAACCCCTCCTGCGAATAGAAGCATCCCTTCGTTTTCGAGGGGATGCCTCACTGTGTTCGGCATGACAGCTTCACGGGTTGTCACCAGGCTTATGATAGCTATATAATATTGTTTACCTAACGCTAACCCCTACCCTATTTTAAATACGAAGGGAGAGGAAGTCATATACTTGCCTCCCTGGGAGGTGGTGAACATGTAGGCGGGCTTGCCGTTGCGGAGCAACAGCTGGGGCCGCTCGAAGCGCCCGTACTTCTTCAGGTGCGGCGGGGCCGGGGGCTGCTGGAGGTACCGGGCGGCGCCGTAATAAGCGATCTTCGGCTCCTTCCAGTGCAGGCCGTCCTTCGACTCCATGAGCAGGCCCACCTCGTGGTTGTACACGCCCATGTCGCGGGCGATCATTTTGAAGCGCCCGTCCTGCCGCCAGACAAAGGCGTCCTCGAACTGGCGGTTCTGGCCTTTTCCGGAGAAGTCGATCACGGGGTTGCCTTCATACTTTTTATACGGACCTTCCAGCCGGTCGGAGACTGCCAGGCCATATTTCCGGTTGCCGCGGATGGCGCCGGTGCCGGTCTCGTAATCCTTCGTGTTCCACGATTTGTAGTACAGCCAGTACTGGCCGTTGGGATGCTTCAGAAAAGCCGGGTTGGTGGTGCAGTGGTCGTCCCAGGCGCCTTCGGGGCCGGCCTCCAGCAGGGGCGCATCGGGCCGCTTCCAGGGTCCGTAGAGCGAGTCGGCGGTGGCCAGGCCGATCCGCTTGGTGTTGGTCTTGCCGTTGGAATTGCCCATGTAAAACAGGCAGTATCGGTCGTCCACCTTTTTGATCAGGGGGTTGTGGCAGGTGGTGGCGTCGAAAAAGCCTTCGCGGGGCGCCAGCACGGTGCCCACCACCTCGTAGGGGCCTTCGGGCCGGTCGGCCACGGCATGGGCGATCTCGCTGCCCCTGATCCAGCCGCCCATCCCCTTTTTGGCATCCCAGCGCGAAAAGAACAGGTGGATCTTCCCGTCGGGGCCTTCAATGGGACTGACGCACCAGACGTAATAGCCTTCCAGCTCCAGCACCCGGCCCACGGGCTTCAGCTTTTTGGCAAAAGGCGATTCGTCGTGGGCAAAAAGCGGGAAGCCTGCCGCCCCAAAGGGCATACAGGCTCCTGCTGAAAGTATCGAAAGCTGGGTGATAAAGTCTCTGCGGTTCATGATGAAAGGAACAAATGAGGGTTTGCGGCAAACAAATATGAGCGCAACTAGATACAATTTACCCTAAGTCACAACTACGGATCAATATCCCTGGTTCTGCTGGTACAGTTGTCCTACGATATCCAATTCGGCCTGGGGAACCGGGTAGATAATGTAGTTCTTGTTAAAAGGCTGCATTTTCTTCTGTACATCCTCTTTGGCGATCCAGGCGGGCATCACGGTTTCCACCAGGCCGCTGCGCACCAGGTCGTGCCAGCGCAAGCCCTCGGCGGCAAATTCCTTCCGTCGTTCTTCCATCAGCTGGGGCAGGGTCACACCGGTGAGCGTGCCGGTCAGGCCGGCGCGGGAGCGCACCTGGTTCACGATGTTGTCTACCTCCGACTGGGTGCCGGGGGCGCCTTTCAGGATGCACTCGGCTTTCAGCATCAGCACGTCGGTATACCGCAGGGCGATAAAGTTGATGGGCCAGTCCAGCCGGTTGGCCGGCGTCTTGGTAATGTCCACGTATTTTTTAAAGAAAGAGTTCGACTCGGTCACCCCCATATTCGTATACCCGGTCTGGATGGAAAAAGCCTTGCGCTGATCATTGGCGGCATAGGAATTGAGCAGGTCGTTGGAAACCGGCCGAATGGTAAGGCCGCCCTGTGTGGGCTTGCTGACCGACTGGAAATAGGTGTCGGGAACCAGCACCCAGGGGAAGGTGGCGCCCACCACGGGGTTCAGGCCCGTGACGTATTCCACGTCGAACACCACTTCACTGTTGTGCTCGTTGGTATAGGAAAAAATATCGCTGTACTTGCCCTGGGTCGCATACTTGCCGCTGCCGATCACTTCGTTCAGCAGGGTCAGGGCGTTGCCCCATTCGTTCACGCCCAGGCCCGGCCCTTCGATGCCGTAGGTAGGGCCCGAACGGGTCATGTGCACGAGGGCCAGGATGCCCTTGGCGCCCCATTTGGTGACGCGGCCTTTGTCGGCGGTCGCATACCCTTCCGGTCCGGGAAGGTTGGCGGCGGCAAAATTCAGGTCGGACAGGATCAGCTCGTATACTTCGGCTACAGGTTTGCGTTCATAGGTCAGCGCTTCGGTAGCATTCACCGGCTGGGTCACCACCGGCACCTTGCCGAACCAGCGTACCAGGTCGAAATAATAAAAGGCTCTCAGGAACTTCGCCTCCGCCTCCAGGCGGGTGCGCAGCACGGCGTCGGTGATCACCTTGGCGCCGTTGGCTTTCAGTTGCTCCAGCAGGATGTTGGCTTTGAAAATGGCGTTGAAATTCGACTGCCAGGCTTCGGTGACATAGGAGTTGCCCGAAATGGACTTTTGAAAGCTGTTGACACCTTCCCATTCGCGCACGCCCCCGTCCGATACGGCGTATAAATTATCCGAGCGGGTTTCCGACAGGTTCATCAACCGGTCGGGATAGGTACGCAGGCCGTTGTACACGGCGCTGGTGGCCTGCAGGAAGTCGAAAGGCGTGGAATAAAAGGTTTCGGTAATAGCGTTGGAGATGGGCTGTTGCTCCAGTTCCTTTTTGCAGGAGGAAACCAGCAGGGCAGCCGCTATAAAGGGAAGAAATACTTTTTTCATGTGGATTACTGATGAGGGAGCGAGGAATTAGAAATTGAAGTTCACACCGAGAATAAGGGTTTTGGGCAGGGGAAGGCCGCCATAGTCGCCGGCTTCGGGATAAAGCGAGCTGCCGCTGACATCGGTATTGGTGGCTTCGGGGTTCAGGCCGCCTTTGTACTTATCAAAACCGAAGTAGTTTTCAGCGGTGGCATAGATGCGGGCACCCGAAAAGGCTTTGCTGTGGAGCACGCGGCCCAGGTCGTAGCCGAGGCTGATGTTGCGCACCCGTACATAGTTCGACGAATAGAGCCAGTCGGTATTGGCAATCTGGCCGAAGGTGGAATAGGCTTTACCCACCGTTCCGGCGCCCGGGTTGTCGGCAGAGCGCCAGCGGTCGCGGAAGAAGCCCAGGGGGTTATCGGAAGCACCCTGTCCGGTACGGCCCAGGGCACGGCCCAGCAGCGAGTAGATGGCGCCGCCCGTTTGTCCCTGCACCAGCACGCTCAGGTCAAAACCTTTGAATTTCACGCTGTTGGTCACGCCCCAAACATAGTCGGGGTTGGGATGGCCCACGATCACCCGGTCGTTGAAGTCGATCACGCCATCATTGTTCACGTCCAGGTACTTCGGATCGCCCACCGTTTGGGTGGTACCGTTGTACAGGGCGGCGCCTTTGGCGATATCGTCCTGGGACAGGATGCCGACCTGGCGGATGACGTAAATGCTGTTCATGGCCTCTCCCACCCGCAGGATGGCGTGCTGGGCGTTGGCGCCGTAGGCCGAAGGCAGGATCAGCTGCTTCTGGCCGCCGGCCAGGGCCACCACCTCGTTGCGGTTATGGCTGAGGTTGGCCGTGGTGGTCCACTGCACTTTTCTGCCGGTGAGGTTGCGGCTGGTCAGTTCCAGTTCCCAGCCCTTGTTGCGCACGCTGCCCGCGTTGCTGAGCATGGTCTGGAAGCCGGTTATAGCGGCCACCGGTATGTTCATCAGCAGGTCAGTGTTGAGCTTATTGTAGTAATCAAAAGAAGCGGTAAAGCGGTTCTTCAAAAAGCCGATGTCCAGGCCGGCATCATAGGTCTTGGACCGTTCCCAGCGGATGTCGGGGTTGACCAGCACGTTGGGGCTTTGGCCGGCGGCGGCGGCGCTGTTGAAGGTATAGTTGAAAAAGCCCAGGGTGGAATACGAGTTGTAGTCGCCGATGTTGTAGTTACCGGCCTCACCCCAGCTGGCCCGCAGCTTCAGGTCGCTGATGACGGGAATGTTTTTCAGGAAGGCTTCCTCGGAAACCCGCCAGCCTACCGAAGCCGAGGGGAAGACACCCCACTTGGTGTTCTGGCCAAAGCGCGACGAGCCGTCGCGGCGGAGGCTGGCCGAGAACAGGTACTTGTTGTCCAGGCTGTACTGCACCCGTCCGAAATAAGACACCAGCACGTTCTTGGTTTCGGTGGTGTTGCCGGTAATGCCCGCGGCATAGTTCAGCGTGGAAATATAGTTGCCGTTGAAGCCGCCGTTGGACGACAGGGTGGAGCGGTCCAGCTTGTCCACGTTGTACGACTGGCCGGCCAGTACGGAGAGGTCGTGAATGTCGTTGAACACCTGGTTGTAGGTAAACAGGTTTTCGTTCACGAAGGTTTTCTTGTTGTAGCCGTTGAACGAGCCCGAAGCCGGCTGGTAAGGGTTGGTCAGCGACTGGCGGGCGCTCAGGGCGCCGGCAACGTAGTAAGGCGTATACGACTTGCCGGTGTTGTCGGTATTATCGATGTTGGCCGTGGTTTTGAACGTCAGGCTTTTGAGGATCTTATATTCGGCAAACAGCGAGGTCAGGGTACGGAAACGCTTGGTTTGGCCGATAATGTTTTCCAGCTTGGCCACCGGGCTGTTGGTGGAAACACTCCACTTGTACTGGCCGTTGTTGAAGGTGTTCATGTACAGGCCCATGGTATCTTCCTGTACCGGGGTGGCGCTGAGGATCTGGTGCAGGATATTGTCCTTGCCTTCCACCCCCGGGTCGTTCATGATGGAATACGTGGGGGTAAGGTTGATGCCCACCTTCAGGTTTTTGGTGGCGTTCACTTCCACGTTGGCGCGGGCGGAAAAGGACTGGTAGTCCATGCCTTTGATCATGCCCTGCTGGCTGTTGTAGTTGCCGGACACATAGTATTTTACCGCGTCGTTGCCCCCGCTGACCGACACCTGGTGGTTTTGCACCAGGCCCTTGCGGAAGGTTTCCTTTTGCCAGTCGATGATGCGCAGGCCGGGATGACCAGGCTGGGCCCAGCGCTCGTCCAGCATATAGGCCGTATTGTAGGCACCCACGGCCAGGTTGGCGGGGGTCAGGCCCGAGCCGGCGGGCGGGTTGTTGAGCAGCTGGCGGCGCTGCTCGTAAGAGTCGGAGGCCTTGGCGCCGTACTTGCCGTAGTCGGCCACGTACTTGGCGTTGATCATTTCGGTGGCCCGATCCATCCACTCCTCACCGGACAGCATGTCCAGCTTGCGGGTGGCTTCGGTAAAGCCGGCAAAGGTATTCAGGCTGATCTTGGCTTTGCCGCTTTTGCCTTTTTTGGTGGTGATCAGCACCACGCCGTTGGAGGCCCGGGAGCCGTAAATGGCCGCGGCGGAGGCGTCTTTGAGCACCTGGATGGATTCAATGTCGTTGGGGTTGATGTTGTCCAGGGGGTTGCCGGTGGCGTAGTTGCCCGCACCGTTGGCGGCCGCCGTGGCCAGCGGGAAACCATCGATCACATAGAGGGGCTCGTTGCCGGCGGTGATGGAACCGGTACCGCGTACCTGGATGCTGAGGCCTTTGGAGGGGTTGCCGCTGGTGGTCTTCACCTGCACGCCGGCCATCTGCCCTACCAGGGCCTGGTCCACGCGGGCCACGGGGCGCTCGTCGAGGTTTTCGGCATTATAGGTAGCCAGGGCGCCGGTGATGTTCTTTTTCTTTTGCGTGCCATAGCCCACCACCACTACTTCGTCCATGCTGCTGGTGGCGGCTTTCAGCGAAACGGCGATGTTGTTGCTGTTGGTCACATCCACCTCCTGGGGGGCATAGCCAACGGAGGTGATGACAAGTTTGCTGCCGGGAACCGCAGTGATGACGTAGGTACCGTCGGGCCGGGTCATGGTTTGCACCTTGGAGCCTTTCACCTGGATGGTGACGCCTGCCATGGGCTGACCGTTGGCATCGGTAATCTTTCCGCGAACTTCGGGGGTTTGGGCATGGCTGATGTAGCTGCCAATTGAAAACAGGGAAACCATGCATAGGTTCCGCCAAGGGGAATTCTTTAGCATATAACAAGCAATAGTTTAAATGAGAGCAATAAAAGTAATGGCCATTAAAGACCGAGCTGTCCTGAACCGTCCTGACCGATACCTGCAGGGCGATTTCGGGATGGTGCAGGATAATGCATCCGGGGCATCCACTACTTTTACGGTGCTGGTCAGGAATTGCCGTATGAAGAAGGGAAATGCCCTGCTTCCCGGCCGCTCCCTGCTCCCGCCCCTTTTCGTATTTCCTATAATTACCGATACTGAATTACTGTCAGCGGCCGCCCGCCCCGAACGATTTTAGCAATGTTAGCAATGAGGCCCGCTGTGTCCACAGGGGCATTTTTTTCCGCCGCCGGAAGAACGCTTTCAAAAAATTGAACCAGATGAAAACCTTTTTCAGCCTGTGCCTGTTGTTCGCTTCCCTAATAGGCGGGGCGCAACAGCAACAACCCGACCCTAACTTTCATGTATACCTGCTGATCGGGCAGTCGAACATGGCCGGCCGGGGCCGCCCCGATTCGGAAAGCAAAAGGCCGCACCCCCAGCTCCTCATGCTCGATAAGGAAAACCACTGGGTACCCGCCACCGACCCGGTGCATTTTGACAAACCCGGCTCCGCCGGCGTGGGCCCGGCCATCAGCTTTGCCCAAGAAATGCTGGGCAACGACAAACACACCCGCATCGGCCTGGTCCCCTGCGCCCTGGGCGGCTCGCCCATCCGCGTGTGGCAGCCCGACTCGGTTTATTTACAGGTATGGCACCCCTACGACGACGCCCTCCGCCGCGCCCGGCTGGCGATGCAACAGGGCGTGCTCCAAGGCATCCTCTGGCACCAGGGCGAGTCGGACAATACCCGCGGCCGCTCCGCCCTTTATCTCGATAACTTAAAAACCCTGGTCCGGCGCCTCCGCACCGACCTGGGCCTGCCCGACCTGCCCTTCGTAGCCGGCGAGATCGGTTATTTCAATAAAGACAATTACATCAACCCGGTTGTCAACCAACTGCCGCAGCAGGTGCCGCAAACCGCCGTCGTTTCGGCCCGCGGCCTGACCGACAAGGGCGACCGCCTGCATTTCGACACCCCCTCGGCCCGCGAACTGGGAAAACGCTATGCCGCCGCCCTCAAAGGGCTCCAGGCCGGGGGCAAAGCCGGCAAAGGCCACGCAAAAAAGAAAAAAAAGCAGACTCCTAAATAACTACCCAGCATGAGAAACAGGCTCTTTCTGCCGCTGGCGGCTTTGTGCTTCAGCAGCTGCACGGCGCAAAGGGAAGCGGCAACGCCCGCCCCCGTCAACGGTCTTCAATTCGACTTCGGTCCCGGCAAGGCCCCCAAAGGCTTTTTCAAAGTACTGCCCCAAACCGCCTACAGCCCCGCCAAAGGCTATGGCTTCGAAGGGGGCGCACAGGTCCTTGCCGCCACCTCCAACGGCAAGGACGCCCGTACCGACGGCTATGTGACCTCCGACCAACCTTTTTACTTTTCCGTGAAAGTGCCCGAAGGCAACTACCACGTGAAGGTGACGCTGGGCGATGACGCGGGCACTGCCGATGCGGCCATCCGGGCCGAGTGCCGCCGCATGATGGTCAACCGCGTGCAAACCGAAAAAGGAGAGCACCGGACGGTGGAATTCACCCTGCACATCCGCGACAGCGTCATCCGCGGCGCGGGCCGCAACGTGCGCCTCAAAGAGCGCGAACGCGCATACCGGCACTGGGACGATAAGCTGACCCTGGAATTCAACGGCGCCGCCCCCAAGGTCAACGCCATCGAGATCACCCCCGAGCAGAAGGACGTGGTGAACGTATTCCTGGCCGGCAATTCCACCGTGGTGGACGGGTCGAATGAGCCTTATTCCGCCTGGGGGCAAATGATCCCCTTCTTTTTCCAGCCGGGCAAGGTGGCCGTGGGCAACTATGCCGAGTCGGGCGAAACCCTGAGCTCTTTTATCGCCGCCCGCCGCTTCGAAAAGGTGCTGAGCCTGATGAAACCCGGCGACTATGCCTTCGTGGAATTCGGCCATAACGACCAGAAACAAAAAGGCGAAGGCGTGGGCGCCTTCACCACCTATAAGAAGAACCTGGAATTCTTTATCGACGAAGTAAAAAAGAAGGGCGGCATCCCCGTGCTGGTGACCTCCGTGCAGCGCCGCCGCTTCAACGAGGCCGGCCAGATCGAGGAAACCCTGGGCGACTACCCTGCCGCCGTGCGGCAGACGGCCCGGGAAAAAGGCGTGGCCCTGATTGACCTGAACGCCACCAGCAAGATCATGTACGAAGCCTGGGGACCCGAAGAATCCCTCAAAGCCTTCGCCCACTTCCCGGCCAACACCTATCCCGGTCAAACAAAAGAAATTGCCGATAATACGCACTTCCGCCCCTTCGGCGCCTATGAAGTAGCCAAACTGATCGTCAAAGGCATCCGCGACAGCGGCATCGGCCTGGCGAAAGCGATCAAACCCGATGTGCCGGAATTCGACCCTGCACGTCCCGACGCCTACGCCTCCTTTTACTGGCCCCTCAGCGTCACGACGGCTTCGGTTAAGCCTGACGGTAACTAAATAACGATGTAGTTTTTATCTTTTGTTAATGCAGGCCTCACCGGGAACCGTTACGGTTCAAGTGAGGCTTTTTTTATTTTGACAAACCGAAGCGCCGCTTTTTATGGCCCGGTGAATTATTTGCGGGTGGAGCCTCGCTCGACCAGCACCGACTTGATGGTAATGTTTTCGTTGGGGATGGACACCCGTTTTTTATCCAGGTGCTTCAGCAGGATGGTGGCGGCCTGTTTGCCCATTTCGAAGGCGGGCTGCGAGATGGTCGTCAGCGGCGGGCAGAGCAAGGGAGCGGTGGGCAGGTTCGAAAAGCAGATCACCTTCACGCTGTCGGGGATCTGGATGTCCAGGTCGTGGCACACCTGGTAGGTCACCAGCGCCAGCTTTTCCACCGAGGCGAAGATGCCTTCGGGTGGGTTGCTGCTGTTAAGGAGTTGCTTGACTTTCCGGTAGTTCACTTTTTCATCGCCGTTGCACTTGACGATGCGGGCCTCGTTGACGGGGATGTCGTATTTGTGTAAAGCTTCCAGGTAGCCCTGCTTCCGCTTGTTGTCGATGGAGAGGTTTTCGGACAGCGACAGGTAGGCGATGTCGCGGCAGCCGTTCTGGATCAGGTGCTCGGTGGCGTTGAAGCTGCTGGCGAAATCGTCGGTGGTGATCTTGGCGGTTTCGATCTCGTGGCAGATGCGGTCGAAAAACACCACGGGGATGTTGCAGCGGATCAGTTCGCTGATATGGTCGTAGCTCCTGGTGGTGGCGGCCAGCGACATGATCACGCCGTCCACGCGGCCGTCGTGCAGGTGTTTGAGGATGCGCTCTTCGAGCTGGAAGTCCTCGTGGGTCACGTAATAGAGGGCATGGTAGTCCTGGGCCAGCACGGTGGTTTCGGCGCCGCTGATGGCCTGGATGAAAAAGTTGTTGGTGAGCTCCGGCACGATGATGGCGATGGTGCGGCTTTTCTGCTGGCGCAGGTAGGAGGCGTAGGGGCTGGCGCGGTAGCCCATTTCTTCGGCGGTCTCCAGCACTTTGCGCTTCGTTTCCTCGCCGATCTCGTAGCTGTCCCGCATTGCTTTGGATACGGTGGAGACCGAAACGCCCAGCCGGTTGGCGACTTCTTTTAAACTGACTTTAGCCATGCGAAAACTTTTCGCAAAGTAAACGAAAGTTACTCAAAAGTACGAAAATGGAACTACATCGATTTCGTAAATAAAGTAGAAAAACTATCGTGGAAGCCGGGCATTTCTGCTCATCTTTGACCGGCAATTTCCTATAAAAGCCCGGGGCGGTCCCCTACCCCGATTTCGTACAACCGAATACTTTAAACTCCAAAAGATATGTTTTCAACTTTAGCTGGAAAAACTGCGGTGGTGACCGGCGGCGGCGGCGTGCTGTGCCGCACCCTGGCCCTTTCCCTGGCCGCACAGGGCGCAAACGTGGCCATACTCGACCTGAAGGAAGAGCTGGCACAGAAGGTGGCCGACGAGGTGACCACTGCCGGCGGCAAAGCCATCGGCCTGGCCTGCAACGTGCTGGAAATCGACAGCATCCGGGCGGCCCACCAGCAGGTGCTGCAGCAGTTGGGTCCCTGCGACATCCTCATCAACGGCGCCGGCGGCAACCACCCCAAGGGCACCACTTCCAAACCCCACCTCCATGCCGAAGACCTGCTGGACGGCAAGGACCTGAAAACCTTTTTCGACCTCGATCCCGAGGGCATCAAGTTCGTCTTTGACCTGAACTTCATCGGCAGCCTCCTGCCCACCCAGGTTTTTGCCCGCGACATGGTCGGCCGCAGCGGCTGCAGCATCATCAACATTTCTTCGATGAACGCCTTTACGCCCCTGACCAAGATCCCCGCTTACAGCGGTGCCAAGGCGGCCATCTCCAACTTCACCCAGTGGCTGGCGGTGCATTTCTCCAAGGTCGGCATCCGCGTCAACGCCCTGGCCCCCGGCTTTTTCCTGACCGAGCAGAACCGCACCCTGCTCACCCACACCGACGGCTCCCTCACCGACCGCGGCAACACCATCATCGAGCACACCCCCATGGGCCGCTTCGGCACCCCCGACGACCTCACCGGCACCCTGCTGTGGCTCTGCTCCGACGCCTCCGCCTTCGTCACCGGCGTGGTGGTTCCTATTGACGGCGGCTTTTCGGCTTTCAGTGGCGTCTAACGGAAGGAGGAATTGGTTAATTTGTTAATTGGGAATTAGGTATGGGGCAACTGTCCTTAACTTGATCCCCGGAATAAAAATTTGATCACGACAACCGGGTATGTATACCAGAGAACCGCTGAACTCCTAACGCTGGAATTTTGGAACTCTGGAACTTTAACTCGTAAACTCGTGAACTTGTAAACGCGTAAACTTAAAAAGAAGAATGAGCTTAGAACAAACCTGGCGCTGGTACGGCCCCAAGGATCCCGTATCGCTGTGGGATATCAAACAGGCCGGCGCTACCGGCATCGTTACCGCCCTGCACCACGTTCCCAACGGAACGGTATGGACCACCGAAGAAATCCTGAAACGCAAAGCCGAAGTGGAGGCCGTGGGCCTTACCTGGTCGGTAGTGGAAAGCGTGCCCGTGCACGAAGACATCAAGAAGCGCACCGGCAACTACGAGCAATACATCGAGAACTACAAGCAGACCCTGCTGAACCTGGGCGCCTGCGGCATCGACATCGTGTGCTACAACTTCATGCCCGTGCTCGACTGGACCCGCACCGACCTCGACTACCAAATGCCCGACGGCTCCACCGCCCTGCGCTTTGAAGCCGCCGCTTTTGCCGCCTTCGAGCTGTTCATCCTCAAGCGCCCCGGCGCCGAAAAGGACTTTTCCGAGGCCCAGCAGCAGAAGGCCAAAGCCTACTACGAAGGCTTGTCGGAAGACGGCCGCAAACTGCTGGTCAAAACCATCATCGCCGGCCTGCCGGGAGCCGAAGAAGGCTATACCCTGGAAGAGTTTCTGAAAGTGCTGGCCGCCTATGACGGCATCGGCCCCAAGGAACTGAAAGAAAACCTGTTTTACTTTTTGAGCCAGGTGGTACCGGCCGCCGAACAGGCAGGCGTGCTGCTGTGCATCCACCCCGACGATCCGCCTTATGCCATCCTGGGCCTGCCCCGCGTGCTGAGCACCGAAAAGGATGTGGAGGACCTCTTCGCTGCCGTCCCCAGCCCCAATAACGGCCTCACCTACTGCACCGGTTCGTTTGGCGTGCGCGCCGACAACGACCTGGCCGGCATGGTGGAACGCCTGGGCCACCGCATCCACTTCGTGCACCTGCGCAGCACCCGCCGCGACGAGGAAGGCAACTTCCACGAGGCCGACCACCTGGATGGCGACGTGGACATGTATGCTGTGATGAAAGCCCTGGTGCAGGAACAGGAGAAGCGCCGCGCCGCCGGCCGCAAGGACCTGCGCCTGCCCTTCCGCCCCGACCATGGCCATAAGATGCTCGACGACCTGAAAAAGAAAACCAACCCCGGCTACTCGGCCATCGGCCGCCTGCGCGGACTGGCCGAACTCCGCGGCCTGGAGCTGGGCATCCGCCGCAGCCTGGCAGGAAAATAAGCAATAGACAATAAGCGATGGGCAATAAGCAATAGACAAAAAGCAATGGGCAATCCTCAAGGGACAGTAGTTGTTGGTGTACCATAAGGTTGCTCATTGCCTATTGCTTATTGCCCATCGCCTTTTGCCCGTTCACTCTTAATAAACCATTGTTTGTCATGAAATTTCGATATTATCTCTCTGCCCTCCTGCTGCTGTCGCTGGCGGACGCTTCCGCCCAGCGCGCCAAATACAACTTCAACGGCGGCTGGAAGGTGCAGGTAGGCGATGCCCAGGGAGCCGAAGCGCCCGCCTTTGCCGACGCCTCCTGGAAGTCCGTCACCCTGCCCTGGGCCTGGAACGAGGACGAAGCCTTTAAAAAAGACATTGCCGAACTGTCCGACTCCATCTCCTGGTACCGCAAACACTTCAGGCTGCCCGCCACTGCCCGCGGACATAAAGTATTTTTGGAGTTCGAAGGCATCCGCCAGGCCGGCGAATTTTACCTTAATGGAAAACGTATAGGCCTGCACGAAAATGGCGTCACCGCCTTTGGCTTCGACGTTACGGACGCCGTGAATTTTGATGGCGAGAACGTACTCTCCGCCCGTATCGACAACAACTGGGACTACCGCGAAAAAGCCTCCAACAGCAAGTACCAGTGGGAAGACCGGAACTTCAACGCCAACTACGGCGGCATCAACAAAAACGTGTACCTGCATATAGCCCCTAAAGTGTACCAGACCCTGCCGCTTTATTCCAACCTGGGCACTACGGGCGTGTATGTGTATGCCGATAACTTTAATATCAAAGGCCGCTCGGCGACCATTCATACTGCCTCTGAAGTGAAAAACGAAAGCGGCAGGCCGCAGCAGGTTTCTTACGAAGTGCGCATCCTCGACGGCGG
>NZ_JBBBEI010000100.1:0-854 GCF_037132455.1 Huijunlia imazamoxiresistens
CGCAACCTGAAGGAAAACCGTCTCTCCTTCACCACCTCCCTGGCCGAAGGCCTCAAGGACAGCGAGATCGTGTTCCTGGCCCTGCCCACCCCTCCCGGCGAGGACGGCTCCGCCGACCTGCGCTACGTGCTGGGTGTAGCCCACGACATCGGCAAGCTGCTGACCGACTACAAGGTCATTATTGATAAGAGCACCGTGCCGGTAGGTACCGCCGAGCAAGTGCACGCGGCCATCCGCCAGAACTATGCCGGCGAATTCGACGTGGTGTCCAACCCCGAGTTCCTGCGCGAAGGCGTGGCCGTGGACGACTTCATGAAACCCGACCGCATCGTGATCGGCACCACTTCCGACCGTGCCAAGAAGCTGCTGACGGACCTGTACGCTCCCTACGTGCGCCAGGGCAACCCCATCATCTTCATGGACGAGCGCTCCGCCGAACTGACCAAGTATGCCGCCAACTCCTTCCTGGCCACCAAGATCTCCTTCATGAACGAGATCGCCCAGCTGTGCGAACGCCTGGGCGCCGACGTGGACATGGTGCGCCGCGGCATCGGCTCCGACGACCGTATCGGCAAGCGCTTCCTGTTCCCCGGCATCGGCTACGGCGGCTCCTGCTTCCCCAAGGACGTGCAGGCGCTGGTGTACTCTTCCAATGGCGTGGATTACAACTTCCGCATCCTCAACGCGGTGATGGAAGTGAACAAACAGCAGAAGATCCACCTGGTGAACAAGATGCAGGATTTCTACGAAGGCAACCTGAGCGGCAAGCATTTCGCTCTCTGGGGACTGGCCTTCAAACCCAATACCGACGACATCCGTGAAGCCCCGGCCCTGGAGATCATCGACCACCTGGT
>NZ_JBBBEI010000101.1:0-850 GCF_037132455.1 Huijunlia imazamoxiresistens
TTGATATAAGTATTTTGTCTGCTGTAAAGATTAAATCCATTTGAACCTTTTGGAAAGAAATACGGTTGCAGGCAACGTTTAGGGGCTTTGCGTCGTGGCGGCATTCTGCGATTAGTCGCCCTGGAACTGAAGCCCAAATTTGTTATATAGCTGAAGATTAAAATTAAAAGCTTGGCTTTGTTCGTCTTGCCGGGACTCCAGCCGAATAGCAGACAAAAGCCGAGGTTACCTCCGTCCCGCCGCCATGATGCAAAGCCGCATGTTAGCAGCCTTACTTGATACTGTGGCCCTTATCTTACAATTGTTCTTCTGCGACTTTTGTCTAGCCAAACTTGATCCAGCAAGTAGCTCGCTGGTTCTTCAGTCGGATAGCCTTTACCATTTTTGTTGAAAATCTCTAAACAGTCAATGAAGCCATTTTTTAAATGCACAGTTATATCAGCTAAAATATCTAATCCCTCATTTTCCATTTCCACCCCGTTAAGCATTTCGATTGGATTTCTCTCAATATCAAACGAGCTTACCAAGCCTGTTGGCACTTTGTATTGCTCAATACCCTTTTCACCATTGAAATAGACGAATAGTCCTATGCCTGTATGCTCTTGATCACCTTGAGAAAGAAAAGGAATTTGTCTTTTTAGCAAATCTCCATATTCGTAATCATCAAAAGCCAAATCAAAAATGTCAAGGATTAATCTTGAAAGTGCCATGGCTGAAACCTATTGGTAATTGATCGGACCTCAATAAACAAGAACTGACCGATCATATTGCTGCTAACGTTCAGGGGCTTTGCGTCTGTGGCGGCATTCTGTGACCGGTCGCCCCGAAACTGTGGCCCAAAGTTGTTTTA
>NZ_JBBBEI010000102.1:0-833 GCF_037132455.1 Huijunlia imazamoxiresistens
AACGGGCAGTTTGTGGCGGGCTATTCCATTCATCAAAACACTACGGACACCAATACGCTGATCCCTCACCTGGAGCAACTCAAGGAGCAATATGGCGAACTTCCTCAAAATCTTACTGCTGATGCGGGCTATGGCAGTGAAGAGAACTACCAATGGCTGGAAGAGCAGGGCATAGAGGCCTATGTGAAGTATGGGAACTTTGACCGCCAGCAGAACAGCACCATTCAGGGTAAAACTCCTTTTTCTCCCGATAAGCTCTATTACAATAAGGAGCAGGACTACTTTATCTGCCCCATGGGTCAGCGCATGGATCGCATCGGCACAGGCAGCAGAACTACTACCACAGGCTTCAAGCAGACCGTCAGCCGTTACGGGGCTAAGAACTGCGAGGGTTGTCCGCTCAGAGGGGTATGCCATAAGAGCCAGGGCAACCGGGTCATAGAAGTAAACCATCGCCTGGGTGAGTTGAAAAGCAAAGCGAAGGAGCGCCTGTTAAGCGAGGAAGGGGTCAGGCATCGAAAGCGCAGGTGCTGTGATGTGGAACCGGTATTTGGAAACATTAAGCAAAACCATCATTTTAGGAGGTTTATGCTCAGGGGTATCAAAAAGGTGGGGGTGGAAACCGGCTTATTGTTGCTGGCGCACAACTTAAGGAAGAAAATGGCTGCAAAAGAGTCGGAACCGGGCAAAACCGGGGTGAAAAGTCTTGAAAATGGCCATTGCTATCACCTGGCTGCCTAATACCAACAGTTACCACTTCAAAATACAATAGCCCCTATATGGCTTAATAAAAAAAGAGGCTGCCTCAAAAATTGCTTTTGAGACAGCCTCTT
>NZ_JBBBEI010000103.1:0-800 GCF_037132455.1 Huijunlia imazamoxiresistens
GAGGCAGGGCTCTGAAATTGCTGGCCGCTACAACTAACCGGCAACTATTTTAATAACTGGCTGCCTTGCCCATAACGCTCAGGGGCTTTGCGCTCGTGGCGGCTTTCTGTGATCGGTCGCCCCGGAACTGCAGCCTAAATTTATTTTATTGCTGAAGATAAGAACTAAAAGCCCGGCTTTGTTCGTCGAGCTAGAGCCATAGCCGAACAGCGGTCAAAAGCTGAAGTTAATTCCTCAGCCCGCCATGGCGAAAAGCCGCATGTTAGGCGCTCCAATCACGGTATAGCACCGCTCTCCCACTCAGCGTGAGTAATGTACTTGTCCCATTTCAATTCAGCTGACTTACAAGAAATTTCCCATTCAACGTAATAGTCATCAATCGGTGGTTCAAGGAGTCCGCCAAGGGTAAAAATTATACCGCTTCCTGTTTCTACGAATGTGCATTGTGAAACTAACGATATTAGAGACTCAAATATCACTGGCTTTTGAATCTCTACTCTACCTGAATCTTCCCACCTATAGAAGCGTTGGTCAGTAACAGCATTAAGAATCAACGTATTGTCGCCTATTACAATGTTACCTATGCTATCGAAGCTTTCAATGTAACCCCAATCAAATGACAGCTCTAAGCGGTCATTATGAGTCGCAATGTTTGTCACATGAGCATCATGGTGGCTGATCCTGTCAAAATTGCTGCGTAATGAGAATTGCATAAGGTTGCGCCTAACGTTCAGGGGCTTTGCGTCTGTGGCGGCATTCTGTGACCGGTCGCCCCGAAACTGTGGCCCAAAGTTGTTTTA
>NZ_JBBBEI010000104.1:0-780 GCF_037132455.1 Huijunlia imazamoxiresistens
ATCGTGCTATTGCCATCGTTGCAATCGGTGCTGTCGGCTACATAACCGGCAGGAGGCGCACAGGATACAAAGCGGTAGCGGGTGGTACCATAACCATCCTTATCCCCATCCTTGTACCAGGTCTTCACGATCAGGCCATCATCCACCTTGCCGTTGCAGTCATTGTCCAGGGCATCGCAGAGTTCAGGAGCGCCGGGATAAACCACATTGCTGGCATCATTGCAGTCGGTGCTGTCGGCCACGTAACCGGCAGGCGCCATACAGGACACGATGCGGAACTTGATGTTGCCGTAGCCGTCCTTGTCCACATCCTTGTACCAGGCTTGCACTACAAAACCATCGTCGATAATGCCGTTGCAGTCGTTGTCCAGGGCGTCGCAGATTTCAGGAGCGCCGGGGTAAACTACATTGCTGGCATCGTTGCAGTCGGTGCTGTCGGCTACATAACCGGCAGGCGCCACACAGGAGACAAAGCGGTACCGGATGTTTCCATATCCATCCTTGTCGGCATCCTTGTACCAGGCCTGCACCGCGGAACCGTCATCGACGATGCCGTTGCAGTCGTTATCCAGGGCGTCGCAGATTTCAGGAGCTCCCGGGTAAACCGCCTTACTCCCGTCGTTACAATCGGTGCTGTCGGCTACATAACCGGCAGGAGGCGCACAGGATACAAAGCGGTATTTCGTAGTGCCGTAACCATCCCTATCCCCATCCTTGTACCAGGTCTTCACGACCAGGCCATCATCCACCTTGCCGTTACAATCGTTGTCCAGGGCGTCA
>NZ_JBBBEI010000105.1:0-777 GCF_037132455.1 Huijunlia imazamoxiresistens
CGTTGCCTGCAACCGTATTTCTTTCCAAAAGGTTCAAATGGATTTAATCTTTACAGCAGACAAAATACTTATATCAACTATTCCTGCTAATTGGAGAACTTGGCAGGAAAAGTTATTTTACTTCAAATCCAGCTTGAGCTTTAAAGACGCCCCGGAATTGGTGGATTATTTGAGAGCCGAATACCGTATCTCTGATGAAGATGCTGAAAAAATTAGTACGGCGCTATTAGATGGTTATACAAGAATATTTGAACTGTTGCTACTTGAAAACGGGGGCCAATTTATTGCGGTTAAGAAAACAGCTGTAGATCTTCTTCGAAGTAAGCGTGAACTACTATATTGGGAAGACTGGTCCTATGCCTTAACTAAAATCGGTAATGATTTGTGTTTATGGGTTTATGTTGGGGGTATTGCAGATATGGTGAGGGAAATCAAGCTTAGTGAAAAGCAAATACAATTATTTAAGCAAAGGGGCAAACCCTTTATTGAAGACTTGGCAAAACAACTTCAGCGATTTGATTCAACTATTTATAATGAAGCCGTAAAAGAAAATAGGAAAATATTTTAAATAGATGGGGCAGCAGGCAACATGTGGCTTTGCGTCATGGCTGGCTGACGGGTTCAGCTTCAACTTTTGCCCACTGCTCGGCTATGGCTCGAGCGCGACGAACAACGGCAGGCTTTTAATTCTTATCTTCGGCTTTAATAAAAAATTGGGTTACAGTTCCATGGCGACCAGTCACCGAATGCCGCCACGAACGCAAAGCCGCTGGACGT
>NZ_JBBBEI010000106.1:0-773 GCF_037132455.1 Huijunlia imazamoxiresistens
CATACTGCCTCTGAAGTGAAAAACGAAAGCGGCAGGCCGCAGCAGGTTTCTTACGAAGTGCGCATCCTCGACGGCGGCAAAGAGCTCAAACGCTTTGCGGGCAAAACCCTCAGCCTGGCTCCCGGCGAAACCAAAACCCTCGGCGCCGAAGCGCCGGTTACCGGGTTGAATTTCTGGAGCTGGGGCTATGGCTACCTGTACGACGTGCAAACGATCGTGAAAGTAGCCGGCCAGCCGCAGGACGTGGTGACCACCCGCACCGGCTTTCGCAAGACCGCTTTCAAGGACGGCATGATCTACCTCAATGACCGCGTCATCCAGGTGCACGGCTATGCCCAGCGCACTTCCAACGAATGGCCGGCCGTAGGCCTGTCGGTGCCCGCCTGGCTGAGCGACTACTCGAATGGCCTGATGGTGGAAAGCAACGGCAACCTGGTGCGCTGGATGCACATCACCCCCTGGAAGCAGGACGTGGAAAGCTGCGACCGCGTAGGCCTGATGCAGGCCATGCCCGCCGGCGACGCCGAAAAGGACGTGGAAGGCGTACGCTGGCGGCACCGCACCGAAGCCATGCGCGACGCTATTATCTACAACCGCAACAATCCTTCGATCGTTTTCTATGAGTCGGGCAACGAGTCCATCAGCGAAGCCCACATGACCGAAATGAAGGCCATTCGCGATCAATACGATCCCAAGGGCGGCCGCGCCATCGGCTCCCGCGAAATGCTGGACAGCAAGGTGGCCGAGTACGGCGGCGAAATGCTCTACATCAA
>NZ_JBBBEI010000107.1:0-734 GCF_037132455.1 Huijunlia imazamoxiresistens
GCCGCTGTCACGGGCTACGCGGTACGCATCTCGCTGATCGCTGCTTTGGGCGGCTTCCTCTTCGGCTTTGAAACGGCCGTCATCTCCGGGGCCGAAAAAACCATCCAGCAGCTCTGGCACCTCTCCAGCGGCTGGCAGGGCTTCACCGTCGCCTCCTCCCTGATCGGCACCGTCATCGGCTCGGTCATCGCCGGCGCCCCCGCCCAGCGCCACGGCCGCAAAAAGGTGCTCACCATTATCGCCCTTTTGTACCTGCTCTCCGCCGTGGGCTGCGCCGTCACCCCGCTGTGGAGCCTCTTCATCCTTTTCCGCTTTGTCGGCGGCATAGCCGTGGGCGCCTCCTCCGTGGTCGGTCCCATGTATATTTCCGAAGTCGCCCCCGCCCGCATCCGCGGGCGGCTGGCCGGCTCCTTCCAGCTCATGATCGTGGCGGGCATCTTCATTGCCTACCTCACCAACTTCCTGTTCGTGGGCCTGGGCGAGGAGTCGTGGCGCTGGATGCTGGGGGTGATGGTGGTGCCTGCCGCCCTCTTTGCCCTTCTTTTGCGCTCTATTCCCGAAAGCCCCCGCTGGCTGGTGCTCAATGGCAGGGATGCCGAGGCCAGGGCCATCTTTGCCAAAACCGGCGAGCCCGATGCGGCAAACGTTATCCGCCAGGAACACCAGCTGGAGCACTACGGGCTGAAGGAAAAGCTGTTCGCAGGCAACAGGTATCGCAAGCCCATTGTCTATGC
>NZ_JBBBEI010000108.1:0-733 GCF_037132455.1 Huijunlia imazamoxiresistens
AATAGGTGCCGGGAGCCGTAACGGTAAAGACCGAATCGGTCGAGCCGTTCTGCCAGGCATAGGAAGCAAAGCCGCTGCCGGCATTGAGGAGGATGCGGGTATTGGTGCACAGAAGCGTATCGCCGCCCAGATGCAGGGAAGAGCGCTCCGGCAGCACTTCCACGGAAACGGAATCTTCCAGTAAGGTACACCCCATCAGGCTACCCCGGATCACGGCCTTTCCCGGCCGGCTGAACCGCACGGCATAGGTGGAATCGCTCAGCCGGGTGACGCCGCTCACCCGGGTCGTATCCCAGGACAGGGGCACCAGGCTGCCGCAGCCCCTGTTTTTACGGACGGTGAGGAGGAGGCTGGCACCGGGACAGACGGTGTCCGCACTGATTTCCAGCGACAGGGAATCGCAAAGGGATACCACTTCGCAGGCAGGCATCGTGGAGGTGGTGAAGTTCCAGCCGGAGAGCCGGATGGCACGGCTTTCCCGGAAAACGGAGGGATGAATGGCTTCTATCGGGTTATAGCGGAAGGGCTCGTACCGGAAATGCCAAAGGGAGGTGGCCGAATCCGGCCTGCCCAGGCAGGAGGAAGCCGTATCGGAAGCGTGCACCCGGTAGTAATCGATCCGGCTGCCGTTCAGGGCGGGGACCGTGCTGTCGCCCATCCCCTTTACGTTCAAAAAGCCCCCGTCGGGCATCCGCAGGGTAAGGGGCTCGTACGGGATGCCTTCATTGGCATG
>NZ_JBBBEI010000109.1:0-728 GCF_037132455.1 Huijunlia imazamoxiresistens
ATGAAAGCATTAAAAGCTTCTGTATTTGCCCTGTTATTAAGCGGAATGTACCTGACCTCCTGTCAGAAAGATCATGACCAGGTAATGGATACGCCTGTGGCCGCCAACAGCACCAAAGCCAATAACCCTGGCTCGGACCCTGCCGCTATCAAGATGAAAGAACCCGAAAAGCTCTTTGAACGCACCCTGAAAGTTTTTGATGCCTCTAAAACCAAAAGCACCACCCTGCGCCTGCGTGCCTCCAGCCAAAAGACCCTGGACGGCCTGAACCTCGACGATATGCAGTTCACCCTGGTGCAAACGCCCTCCAACCTGCTGCAGCAGTCCGCCGCCCCTACCTCTTCCAAGGAAAAAGGAGGCACGCTGTTCTCGCAACTGGGCGCTACCAAGGATAGCAAGAAAGCCGAAGACCTGAAGATCCCCGACAATGCCATCATGATGGACTTTCCTAATGAAGCCACGAATGCACCGGTATCCATAGAAGTCAGCAGCAAGGCGAAAGCCAACCTGTCCAGCGCCGATCCGGCCGCACAGGCCCTGGCCACTTCTTACCTGTACCTGAGCGGCACCAACTGGCACCGCGTACAGGTGACCAACCTAGGCACCAATGCCATCTACTCGGCCTTCTACTACCATTACTTTGGCTACAAGTATTACTCGGGTTATGCCTACACCCTGTACCAGAACGGTTGGTCGTACTACTACAATTGCAACTACTCCGTTGGTGT